>CALWBC010000369.1 GCA_944375755.1 uncultured Mediterraneibacter sp.
TCTTTTTCCAGTGCCGCAGCCGCCTGTATCTCCGGGCGGAAACAGCTGTAAACCACTATATAAATGATGATTATTCCGGACATCTGCCACAGACCGGTGAAGGTGATATCGCCCGGCTGTTTTCTTCCATCGATCAGCTTTCCTCCATGCTCAGATCCCGGGGTGAAGCGGAACAGAAGGCAAAACAGTTTTTAAAGGACACTATTTCCGACATTTCTCATCAGCTGAAAACTCCCCTTGCCGCCCTCGCCATGTATCAGGAGATCATCGAATCAGAACCTGAAAACACAGAGACTGTGAAAGAATTTTCGCACAGAATCGGGATATCCGTAAAGCGGATGGAGCGGCTGATTCTGGCTATGCTGAAAATCTCACGTCTTGATACAGGAAGCGTCATCTTTCATAAAGAACTCCGTACTGTAAAATGTCTGGCCGAAACGGCAGTCATCGATCTTACAACAAGGGCGGACCTGGAACAGAAGCAGATCATAATATCCGGGGATCCGTCTCTGTGCCTCGCCTGCGATATGGAATGGACCGCCGAGGCGCTGGGCAACCTCATAAAGAATGCGCTGGATCACACCGGCCCCGGCGGAATCATCCGAATCATATGGGAGCGTTCTCCCGGAATGCTTCGGATCTTCGTTTCTGACAACGGAAGCGGAATCGCCCCTGAAGATATCCATCACATTTTCAAACGTTTTTACCGGAGCCGCCATTCCCTTGATGCCCAGGGAATCGGTCTGGGACTTCCGCTTGCAAAAGCGATTGTCGAAGGACAGAACGGTTCCATCTCCGTGCGAAGCGCGCCAAATGAAGGAACAACATTTACACTCTCGTTTCTTACTGATGTGTAAGGCAGAATTCATCGGATTGTAAGCTGCTCCTGCTATCATACAGCTCAAGGAGGTTATTACAGTATGGAAATTTTAAAAGTCAGAAATCTGTGCAAAACTTACGGAAAAGGAGACGCAAGAGTAAACGCACTGCAAAATGTCTCCTTCACCCTTGATAAAGGGGAATTTGCGGCAGTTGTGGGCGAGTCCGGCTCCGGCAAAACCACGCTTCTCAACTGCATCGGCGCTCTGGATGTTCCCACATCCGGAACGATCCTTATGGACGGGCAGAACCTCTTTGCCATGAAAGAATCAGAGCGGACCATTTACCGGCGACGCAATATCGGATTCGTATTCCAGTCTTTTCATCTCATTCCGGAGCTGGATGTAGAGCAGAATATTCTCTTCCCGGTACTTCTGGATTACAGGAAACCGGATCCCGCAGCAGTCGATGAACTTCTGGAGCTGCTTGGACTGACAGAACGCCGACACCATCTGCCGGGGCAGTTATCCGGCGGACAGCAGCAGCGTGCCGCCATCGGCAGAGCGCTGATCATGAAACCGAAACTGATTCTGGCAGATGAGCCCACGGGGAATCTGGACACCCGAAACAGCCAGGACGTGATCGATCTGCTCACGCAGGCTTCACGGCGTTACCGGCAGACGATTCTCATGATTACTCATAATCAGAATCTGACCGCGTCTGTTGACCGGGTCTTCCGGGTAAGCGATGGCATACTCACGGATCTGGGAGGGACTGCTGATGAAACGTTATCTTGATCTCATCCCTATTTCCGCGAAAACCCACCGGAAGCAAAGCCGGATGACCCGAATCTGTATTACCCTGGCAGTGTTTCTCGTCGCTGTCATGTTCGGACTGGCCGATATGTATCTGCAGGGCGTCACCCGGCAGCAGATGGAAGAAAACGGCAACTGGCATTATCAGTTTCACTCCATTGACACCCGCACAGCCGCCTTCATCTCCGCACGCCCGGAAGTAGAAATATCCGGCTGGCACGATGTGATTTCTCCTGACGCCGGCTATTCTCTTAACGGCTCCCCGGTCACTGTCAGCGCCCAGGAAAAAACTGTTTTTGAAGAACTGTTTCTCAATCCTCTCTCAGAAGGCAACTGTCCGGATGCAGAAAATGAAATTGCGGTCTCCGAATCACTGAAAGAATCCTCTTCTCTTTCTCTCGGGAAAACAATCACCTTTTCCCGTCCTGACGGAAGCACTGTCAGTTATGTCATCACCGGCTTTCTCGCAGATGATGACATCTCCAGACTGAATACCGGATACAGTGCGGAAACTCCTTCTCAGATTGTGGCAATGACACCCGAAGGCGCATCCGCTCTCATGAATACAGACGAATCCGCGGCACACAGTGGAGAGGAAAGTTCTTTTGTCGTACGATTCTCCCGTCTCTGCAATATTCCGGATACGGTCGAGGACATTCAGACCCGGAACCACCTAACCGGCGAACAGATCACCGGGAACACGCCGCTGCTTAGTATTGAAGGGCAGGCCGATGGCAGATCCGGCGTGAATCAGATCTATCAGGTTGCGCTGGTTCTCTCCGTCATTGTGCTGCTGACCTGTATTCTGATGATTTCCAGCAGCCTGAACAGCAGTGTTGCGCAGCGGACGGAATTTTTCGGCATGCTCCGATGCCTGGGCGCAACCAGGAGACAGATCATGCGATTCGTACGATGTGAAGGGCTGTACTGGTGCCGGGCAGCAATACCTGCAGGGATTCTGCTGTCCATACTGGTTATCTGGATTTTATCCGCTGTTATGCGGTCCATGAGCGCTCAATGGTTTTCCTGCATGCCCCGTTTCGGAATCAGCTGGATCAGCATCGCCACAGGCGCCCTGCTGGGTGTGCTCACAGTTCTTCTCGCCTCCCGGTCTCCGGCGAAGCGGGCCGCAAAAGTCTCGCCCCTGACCGCCGTATCGGGCAATGCCGGACAGACCGCTCTGTTCCGCAAAGCAGCCGGCACCCGCCACTTCAAAATCGAAACCGCACTTGGCATTCATCACGCAAAAGCCGGGAAAAAGAACTATCTGCTGATGACAGGCGCTTTCGCAATCTGCATCACCCTGTTTCTTACATTCAGCACCCTGATCGATTTTATGAACCACGCTTTTGTACCGCCGGAATATACGCCCGAGCTGTCCATAGCTAGCGAGACCAATACCTGTTCCATCGACAGAAGCCTGTTAACTGAAGTCCGCGAAAACAGCGCGGTAAAACGGGCCTACGGCCGCATGTTCGCCTATGACGTACCTGTGGAAATCAATGGAAATGATTCCGCTGCGAACATAATATCCTACGAAGAAAACCAGTTCCGCTGGGCAGACGCTTCGCTGGTTTCCGGTTCCATCGAGCCGGCCATGCAGCAGAAAGATCAGGTACTGATCGTGCGGACCGACCATACAAATGGACAAAATATACAGCCGGGCGACAGCATTTCTCTGCTCATAAACGGCATAGAACGGACCGTTACAGCAGCCGGCGTATTGTCAGACAGCCCGCTTGCCCGCACAGAAGGGACAGAAACAATATTCTGCTCGGAGGAGACCTTTACCGATCTGACCGGAGAGACCGGCTATACAATCATTGACGTCCAGTTCCAAAACAATGCTTCTTCAGAAGATGTGGAAGAGATTGAAGACATTTTCCCCAGCGGCGTCACATTTACAGACCAGCTCTCGCGGATTCAGCAGCAGAGAAATCTGTACCGTGCCTTTGCCGTACTTGTTTACAGCTTTCTGTCCATTATTGCTGCCATCACTGCCTTTCACATTATGAATACAATCCGCATGGGCGCTGCCGCAAAAATGAGAGAATACGGAGCAATGCGCGCCATCGGCATGAGCAGCCGCCAGCTGACAAAAATGATCGCCGCGGAAGCCGGAACTTACGCATTCAGCGGCATTATGGCCGGATGCGTCATCGGACTTCCCATGCACTGGGTGATCTACGTAAGCCTGATCACAAATATCTGGGGAACCGCATGGCATATTCCTGCCGGACCCCTCATCCTGATCATCGGTATCGTATTGGCCGCTTCACTGCTTTCCATCCGCGGACCGGTAAAACAGATGAAAAAAATGTCGATCGTGGAAAATTTCAAAAATCCTTAAGATTTATCATAGGCAAATGTGAAAAAATATCCGGTATTCTTCTTCCTGAGAGTAAAAAGAAATCATGAGGAAGGAGAATACAAATGAAACTTATATTAAGCAGTCAGACAGGAACGGTAATTCAGGCAAATCTGTTCGAATCAATTATCGGTTTGCTTATGATCTCGCCGGTCTTCTTACTGGGAGTTGTGTTAATTGCTGTTTTATTAATCACTGTTTTCAAAAAAGACATCACAACTCCCAGAATAAAAACAACGGTCTCATCGTTCATTTTGTACTATTATCTGTGTATGATGATGGTCAACATCGTAGGCATCCCTACGCTCAGCGAATACAGACGGCTGACCCGACTGGGAGAGGCGGTTTTCAATCCCAATATAAACCTGATCCCCTTCAGCGACGGGCTCAGCTTCAGCTTTATCGCCAACATTTTTCTTTTCATCCCGCTGGGATTTCTCTGTCCGTTGGTCAGTTCGGCCTATGGGCGCGTAAAAAATATATTTATCCTCGGGCTGGGGCTGTCATTCTTCAGCGAAATCGTCCAGCTGTTTACATTGTACAGGGCGACAGACATCAACGATATCCTCACAAATGTAGTCGGAACCTTAATCGGTTATTGCTGCTTCCGGTTCGTTAAAAAACTGCGCGGCAGGAGGAGCAAGCCGCAGTCTGATCTCCGGACCGGAGGGAAGGATTATACGGCGCATCTGCCCGTAGTTATTATGCTGATCGCATTTGTGGCAGGATTTTTCAGTTGAGGGATAAATTCTGATTTTTCTGACAGGAACAAAATATGCAAGTGAGCGATATTCGACCTGCTGACGTTCAAAAACAGGAGACTGCAACACCATGCTTCGCCCACTTACTTCAAAGCTTTGACTGGATGTAAC
>CALWBC010000370.1 GCA_944375755.1 uncultured Mediterraneibacter sp.
CTCCTTTCAATATGTATGATTTTATCCTATATGGTACCCCATATATATTAAACATTTTCGCATAATTTCCATCATTCGTCAATCATCACTTTGACAAGATTTTCACCAATTGTGACAGGATTTTCACCATTTAGTTGTCAGTTCCGCCATGGAGCCGTCCAAACTCTTTTATATTAATAAAGCAGGCCTTCCTGTTAAAGGAAATCCTGCCTGAATCTTTATCTATCGAAGGAACAGGTAAATGTTCCTTCATATACCGGTTCCGTATCATTTTCCGTGTCTGTGAAGCTCAGATCCGTGAGACTCCTTTCTTCCTCCACAAGAAGGTTAAAGGTAATTGTCTCAACGTTTCCGTCCTCGGGGAAGAATTCATCATAGTCTTTCATGATCAGTTCGGCAGAGTAATCCCGCTTCCCTGGAGCCACATCGGTTCCATACCGGTTCAGATCGGCGGAAACGCCGTTAACCTGGGATTCGGGCCAGCTGAAGTTCAGTGTTTTATCTGTCTTATTTTCTGTATAGATCCAGATCCGGAATGTATCACCGTCATTCTCTTCCCTCAGCTCCTGTATGATATAGGTGAATTCGTCATTGTCCACGATCACCTGCTCCCCGTCTACGGCCTGATGTTCCGGATATTCCACCGTGTCAGCCGTAAGGCCGGTGGGATAAACTCCGTATTCAATCTGCTCGGTCAGAGCGTTTGCCTGCTCATAGGTCAGAGCGGGGACTTCATCGACCGGATGCATAGAAGAAGGATCGTCCTTTTCATGCTGGAAATAGACACGAACGGTCAGGAGGATCTCGTCAATAACAGGCATGTTGTGTTCATACATGGTGCAGGTAAAGGATTCCGATATACTTCCACCCGCCGGAACTCCAAGGCCGAGAACTCCGCTGTCTCCTGCGGCTTCAGCCATCATTCCTCTTGTGCTCTCAGGTTCCGCGTAGGCCAGCTTCTCCGAATCCTCCGGCCATTCTCCGTAGGCGGAGTACCCGTTCATATAGATGTCTCCGAAGTCGAATGCCAGATCCACAACCGTCTTGTTTTCAATCGTAAAATTGACAATACAGTCCATATCTTCGCCGGTTTCTACTGTGTTTGCCGTAATTGTATAGTAATCATTATCGGCGATTACAGCATCTTTTAAGGTATATTCCACTTTACTTTCAGAAGCGGTCTGTCCCGTAGAACCACCGCTTTGTTTCCCGGATGCTCCTTCCGCCCCGCCGGAGCATCCGGCTGTCATGGAAACGCACAGGATCAGCGCGATCAGTGCGGATAATCTTTTTTTATTCATATCTCTTTCCTCTTTCTTCCTTTTGTCTTTTTATCTGATTTTTATCTGACTGCCTTCGTTATCTGACAGCCGGAAACGTAACGGTTCCCAGTGTCTGTACATCTGAGTAATCACCGGTCTCCGGACCGGCAGTTTCCAGTATGGCCGTGATCACAGATACATCCGAAATCTCCGGTACATTGTCCGCCATGGCAAATGATTCCCTGCAGACGACCGCGCGTCCCGGGTTCTCGTAATAGCGATTCCCGATGTTCAGGGTTCCTCCGATGCTCGCCTCATAGGTCAGAACCGTGCCGTCCACCGCGATCTCCGCAAAGTGGATCTGTGCGGATTCACCGGAAGTATTCCTGCACACTGCCAGAATGTGTCCCTTATCCTCCGGCAGATCTTCATCCCCCGGTACATATTTCCCGTAAATCTGCCATCCGCCCGCATCCAGGAGAAGAGCCATGTCATCGGACAGTTCTGTGTCCGGCTCTCCTTCCAGTGTAGTCTTAATTGTGCATTTGGCCTGCTCTCCGGACAGGATTTCTTTGTAATCCGGATCATGGATGTGAAAGGCCAGCTCAATCTCGTTGATTTCTTCAATTCCTGCCTCTTTCAGTTCATCCCAGTAAAAAGTGCAGGTATCTTCTACTGTGCTGTGAGCAGGGACATCGATGAGGATACTTGTATCCACCTGATATCCGTTGAGATAGGCATAAGATCCGATGCCTGTAGGGACATCAATCTGCGCGCTGCATGTCCCGATGCCGATATCCGTATCCGTCTGATTCTCCGCACTGAGATTCAGTTCCAGATATCCGTGAAATTCATTGGTGGAGAGCCCTTTGGCAGTGATTTTAATCCCCCCGGAATCCAGCAGCACCTGTTCTTCCACATCGTAATCAAGATCATTCTCCTCCTCTTCCGTGGCCTCTGCTTCCGCGTTTTCCGTACCTTCTTCGGAACTTTCCAGCGGCTCAGTCTGCTCTACGGTAATGGTTCCGCCGCTTTTTCCCGATGATCCGCAGGCACAGGCGGAAACACCTGCGGCAGCTGCCAGAAGAAGAATCAGCATCTTTTTCTTCATGTTGTATTCCTCCCTTTCCTCTGCTCCGGTATATTTCCGTCAGCTCCTGCCTCTGAAAACAATCCCCCGGCGCAGCAAAATATACATGAAAAAATTATCATTCACAAAAGGATACGGGTCAACATGGTGAATTTTAACATTTTGGGAAAAATACCTAATCAGAAAAAATTTTAGATTTTTTCCTTTTTCCTGTCCCCTTCTGCCCTCCCGCGGCGAATACAACTATAGGAAGAGATGTTTTCGGGACATGTGCGCAGGTTTTGTTTCATCTGCCTGCTGTACTTCCGGATACGGCAGAACAAGAGGGAGCGGGAAGAATGAGAAATAAATACGCAAGAGAAGCCATGATGCAACTGGCTGAGGAACACGAGAACAAATGGGGATGGCAGAAAGGCGCCGTCCGCCCTGAGGTGAAATGGCTTCAGGAAAAGTTCGGAAACATCATGGAAAGATACCGGCTGAACAGCCGCAAGGAAACGGATATCTTTGTCTACGGGCGCATGTACGGGCGGCATCCCGAAAAGACAACTGATTACCTGAAAATAAGGTACTGGAGAACCGGAAGATATACACCTGCCAACCGTCTGACCTGTCGGAATCTGGCGCAGGCGCTGGAACTCTCGGAAGATGAAAAACGCTTTCTCCTTCAGGGATATTATGACAGCTGTGATACGGTATATCCGGATTCCGCATCTGCCGGAACGAATAAAGAATATCTGACAAGGTACAGATATATGGATGAACTGATCCGCGCCTATCTGAAGAGGATCCCCGAAGATGCCATGAGAAAGCTCAGGATCGATCCGGACGGAAGAAACCATTATTTCCGGCATCTTTATTTTACCGATGCGTTCCATTACATCAGCATGCAGCAGCCTCTGAACCCGGAAGTATTCCGGAAGCATATCACCAGCACGCGCTACGATTCGGAACTGCGCCGGCAGATGAAGCTGGAAGGAGAGATTCCGAGAAGAACTATGCTCCGTCATCTTCTGCTCCTGAACGCACCGGAACTGAGCAGGGCAAAAATCAGCGGTCAGCTGGCTGCTTTCGGATACCTGCCGCTTGATGAAAACCATACCCTTACAGGCGGCGAATACCTGGACCGTCTGGTTCTCTCGCTTCTGGGGCTGTATGAGGAAATCTATGTCCCGGAGGAACCGGAGGCAGGTCTTTTATGGTTTCAGGAAGCCTGCCGTACACTGGATGAATACTTTGCCGAAAAGAAATGTCAGAAGATGCGCTTTATGCACTTCAAGGCACTGGAGCTGTAGCTGCATCCGAAGGCACCTCCCTGTCCGAGTTTTATGAGACGGAGCAGAATGATAAATCACAGGCGGTATGCCAATCGGAAGGTTCCACAGGAAAAGGGGCTGCA
>CALWBC010000371.1 GCA_944375755.1 uncultured Mediterraneibacter sp.
GCCGGGTCTTGGCTTTGACGGCCTGAACGAAGAGTTGATTGCACAGCACATCAACCCAGACATTCCCGGGATGTGGGAACCGACATCCCAATGGGATCGAGAATTTTCTAATGACCGTATCTGGAGTTAACGGGGGGTACACTATGCATTTCAATGACCGCGAGGAAATCGTTGCGCTGACGCCCTTGTGGACGGGTGAGCGACTGCCGGATGGGCGGCCGAAAGTCGCCGACAAGTATCTGGATGCTCTGTATGGCATGACGCTGGAAGAAGTTTGGAAGCCAATTTTCACATTGGGGTATGAAAATCAGTTCGTCGGAGGCGGTCTGGCACCCCTCCAGACGCTGCATGATGATGGCAGAAAGCTAGTGGGACGGGCAGTGACCTGCAATTTTTGTCCTACCCGCCCAGATCTGCATGAGCTGATGCTGGCAAAGGGGGAGGGAGAAGGACGCCACGGCACATATAATCAGTGGGTCATTGACTCCCTGGTGGAACGGGACGTTGTTGTGGCAGATATGTATGATAAGATCTACAAGGGTACGTTTGTAGGCGGCAATCTTACGACAGCCATCAAGACGCGGACAGGGAGCGGCGGTGCCGTGATCTGGGGCGGTGTCCGGGACATCGAGCAGATGAAAAAGGTGGAGGGCGTTCAGGTGTACTATCGGGGGATTGATCCGACACCTATCCGGGAATTCGTAATGACGGGTTTCAATACCGTCACGTCGTTTGGTGGGGCAGTTTGCCTGCCTGGCGATGTTGTGTTCGGCGCCGGCGGCGGCGTGCTGTTTATCCCGAGTCATTTGGTGGCTGATGTAGTGGAAGGCGCTACGAAAACCCACGTAAAGGATGATTTTGGCTTTGAAATGATTGCGCAGAACCGCTTTACCACCGCACAAATTGACCGAAACATCTGGACGGAGGAAATGCTAGACTTACTGCTGGCATGGATTCGGACGGATCCACGTGGCGAACGATATCGGGATTTAGACTGGTCTAAAGAGTACGACCTGGCGCGGAATAGTGGGCCCAACGACACTCAGTCTGCGCTGTAGTGGGAGTGGCCGTCATGACGATCACTTGGCTGGGACAGAGCGGCTATTTATTAGAGGCGGAAGCGGTCCGGATTTTCATCGATCCGTACCTATCGGACGTTGTCAATCGCGTGGCAGGCAGGCCGCGGCTGATACCGCCACCAATCTTGCCGGAAGTGGTTTCAGGTGCTGTCATTTGTACGCATGATCATCTGGATCATTTGGATCCGGATGCCATTGTTCGCATGCATCGAGAGCGGATCGACTTTTATGCTCCGTCATCCTGCCGCAGGCACCTGGAAGAACTGGGCTGTTCCAGGATTTACGCTCTGGATGTAGGCGATAAAGTTCAGCTTGGGCCGTTCTTGCTCACGGCAGTTTTTGCAGACCACACCGTCGATGCCATTGGCATTCTCGCAGAATGGGATGGACATCGGTTTTATTTCACCGGGGATACTCTCTGGAATCCCAGACTGGCTGAAATGGTCCAATATCAACCGGATTTTCTGTTCGTTTGTATCAATGGGAAGCTCGGGAATATGAATGTGGAGGAGGCCGTAAGACTGAATCAGATGATGCGCCCGCGTGTTGCCATTCCGACGCATTACGGGATGTTCGCCAGCAATACGGAGGATCCAAAAACGTTTACAGCGCAGATACCAAACGGTGTTATCCTGGAACTCGGCAAGGCGGTAACGCCGGGAGAACTTCTGGCAATGGCAGCAGGATTCGATTGGGAGGGGATTACAGATGGAATTTGATCTGACCGGAAAGCGTGCAATGATTACCGGCTCCAGCCGGGGCATCGGCAGCGCCATTGCGTTGGAGCTGGCGAAGGGCGGTGCGGAGATCGCTGTCCACTGTGCAGGAAATCTGGCTAAGGCAGAGGCAGTTGCCGCAGAGATTACGGCCCACGGCGGTACGGCGGAGATTTATCAGGCCAACCTATGCCATCCGGAAGAGGCGTTTGGCCTGATGGATCGGGTTGGCCCGCTGGATATCCTGGTTCTCAATGCGTCCATTCAAATCAAAAAGCCTTGGGAAACATTCACGGTGGAAGAGTTTTATCAGCACATTAATTGCAATACGCTGGCGTCGTTGCTCTTGTTGCAAAAAGCAGTACCTGCCATGAAGGCGAAGCAATGGGGGCGGATTGTTACGATTGGCAGCGTTCAGGAGATAAAGCCGCATCCGGAGATGCTGGCGTATTCCATTTCCAAAGCTGGGCAGACAGCCATGGTGAGGTCCCTGGCTGGGCAACTTGCGCCGTTCGGTATTACGGTCAACAATATTGGCCCAGGTGTCATCAACACGGATCGAAATCGTGAAGCCCTCTCAGACGCAGTATATGTGCAACAGCTGCTTCGCCAGATTCCTGCAGGCTTTTTTGGAGAGAAGGAGGACTGCGCAGGCTTGGTACGCTTTCTATGCTCAGAGGGAGCGCGCTATATTACCGGTCAGAGTATCTACATCGATGGTGGTAAAAGCCTGTGACCGCATCTGTGTACGTGTAATATACAAAATTGCGCGAGGCCGTCATCTTCCGGCGACCTCGCGCGCTCATTTTGATTTGATATCTGTGTCGGAAATCAACGCTGTACCCGGCCAGAACCGTCCCCACCCACCAGCTTTTCCACCTCTGCAACGCTGACCAAATTGAAATCCCCCTCAATGGAGTGCTTCAGGCAGGAGGCAGCAACGGCAAATTCCAGTGCGGACTGATCGTCCTTTTTGGAGAGAAGGCTATAGATCAGTCCGGCGCTGAAACTATCACCGCCGCCTACGCGGTCAACGATATGAATTTGGTATTTTTTAGAAAAAAAGAATTCTTTTCTATTGTAGAGCATGGCGGCCCAATCGTTGTCATCGGCGGAGTGGGAGGTGCGCAGCGTAATGGCCACTTTTTGGAAGTCAAAGGTATCAATCAGCTGCTTGGCGACGTTTTGGTACCCGGTGTGGCTAAGCTTTCCACTGCAGACGTCGGAGTCCGATGCTGCGATGCCGAAAACATCTTTGGCATCCTCTTCATTGGCAATACACACATCCACGCGGCGGCATAGATCTGACATGGTAGCTCTGGCTTCGCTTCGAGTCCAGAGTTTGGACCGATAGTTCAGGTCACAGCTGATTTTGACGCCAAGGGCCTTGGCGGCATCACAGGCGTCCCGGCAGATGGCCGCAACATTGGGACCGAGGGCTGGGGTAATTCCGGTAAAGTGGAACCAATCTGCTCCATCGAAGATGGCCTCCCAGTCGAAATCCTCTCGGACGGCCTCTGCAATTGCGGAGTGAGACCGGTCATAGATGCACTTAGACGCCCTTTGCGAGGCACCTTTTTCCAGAAAGTAGATGCCGACGCGATCGCCACCACGGACGATATGACTGGTGTCAACTCCGAATTTACGGAGGCTGTTGACGGCCATTTGCCCAATCTCATGGGTGGGCAGCTTCGTCACGAAAGCCGCGTCGACGCCGAAACCGGCTAGGGAGACGGCTACATTGGCTTCGCCGCCGCCGAAAGTCGCGCCAAGCGCGTCAGACTGGACAAACCGATTGTAGCCAAACGGTGCCAGGCGAAGCATGATCTCACCGAATGTAATGACTCTGCTCATTGTTGTCTCCCCTTATATGTTTTTTGATTTTCCGAGAAATGTCGGTGTTCCAGTGGTTTCATTCTGTACGAGTAGCCAGGATAGACCACCGATGGGATCCTGGAATACGGCGGTTGCTACGCCATCGGGCGCGTCGTATTTGTCTTGTTTTAGCGTGAAGCCCCGTTGTGTAAAGTAAGCTGTGGCTCTGGAAAGATCCCGAACTCCGATTGCCACATGCCCGGCGGAAGTGCGGTCTGTCAAGAATTCCACTGGTCCGACAGAAATGGAACGGCTTCTTTCCATTACCGGGAATCCAAACATGGATTGCAGAAGCTCCGCTGTCCGGAGGGCCTCACTGCTATTGTGGCAGGACAGCCCAATGTGTCCCAGAGAAAAGCCCATGACGGCTGAGACGGCGCGGTGGGTCAAGCCTGTGATGGTGTCAAATGCTTCTGCGGCAATCAGCGTGTCCTTGACCATAAAAGAGCCACCGCAAGCGATGACATTTGGACAGGCCAGATATTCTACTAGATTCTGTTCGTTAATTCCCCCAGTAGGCAGAAAGCGTAGTTGCGGATAGGGAGCGGACATGGCCCGAATGGCCTTCACGCCTCCGCTGGCTTCGGCCGGAAAAAACTTTACTGCGGACAAGCCAAATTCAATGGCGGCTTCTAAGTCAGAGGGTGTGGCGCAGCCCGGGAAGATGGGGATTTTCTTTTCTACACAGTGGCGAACCACCCGTGGATTCAGGCCGGGAGAGACGATAAACTGTGCACCGGCTGCCACGGCTTCATCTGCCTGCGCCGGTGTCAAAACAGTGCCGGCACCTACAAGCATCTCCGGGAATGTGGCGGTAATCCGAGAGATGGCTTCCACGGCAGCTGTTGTTCGGAACGTTACTTCCGCGATTGGCAATCCGCCGCGCCGGAGGGCATCTGCCAGCGGGATGGCTTTTTCTGCGTCGTCAAGCTTGATCACGGGGACGAGACCGTAAGCGAAGACGGCGGCAATCGTATGCTCCATGTACATGAGACAATCGTTCCTTTCCGGTTGGCGCAGAGCGCCGGGTTTTCTTTTAGGATATCATGATCAACAAAATCGCTCAATTATGGTACAACGACAAACCCTGCCATGAGATTTTGTGCATTTCCCACAAAAGTACGGCGGTATGTATGTGAAAGGAGCGGAAACGTCATGGCCTCTTCGGAGACAATTTATCGGGTACTCCGGCATGAGATCCTATCTCTGGAGCTCCTGCCCGGACAACGGATTGGTGAGGAGATTTTGGCCGAACGGTTCGGCGTCTCGCGAACCCCGGTACGTATGGCGATTTCCCGATTGGCTGCGGAACGGCTGGTAACGGTGGCCCCGCGGAAAGGGACTTTCGTAGCGAAGATAGACTTTGCGTATAGCCGTCAGTTGGCTTTTTTGCGTACAGCAGTAGAGCAGCGACTGTTGACAGAGCTTTGTCAAGACTGTGACCCGGTGTGGATTTCGCGGTTGGAGAAAAATTTGGACCAGCAATGTGAGCTTCTGGCTGGAGATTTCCAGCCGATGCAGTTCTACCGCCTGGATAACCAGTTTCACGAAATTTACTTTGCAGCCGGCCAAATGGCAGCAGTTTGGAAAATTTTACAGCAGTTTCACGTCCACTATACGCGGCTTCGTGTCATGGATACACGGATTAGTGGATGCTCTCGTCAGTTCTATGACGAGCACTGCAGAATTGTAGCAATGCTCCGTGATGGTGATGCGGACGGTGTCACGTCGTTAATTGCGTGGCACCTGGAAGGACCCTTGCAGCGTGTTCGGAAATTTTTGGATGCGCAGACGGTTTTACAGTCGACTTGTCAGGAGATGTTGCATAGAAATGAATGACGAATTGCTGTCTGACCCTCGGCTGCCAAGCATGGACGCTTCCATAATCGGTTGCTGCATCTTTTGGAACGGCTCTATTGCATAGTTCCGATACTGCTTAGCAAGGGTCAACTAAGCCGTTGCGGCTTGGGAGGATGCCCCCGCAGGCAATCTGCAGCCGTCTGCTGCGGTGTAGGACGTATGGGATACCGCACCGGTTCTGCCGGCCGGGACGCTCTTGATGTCCATCATGCTAGTATGGATAGCTGTATTTGCAGTGGAACGCCAGGCCTCCTTCTTGTAACACTTCTACAGCCGTTGGGCGAAACTTCAAACGCGATGATCGTAGGGATGGGAACAAATGTCTGCCGAAGCTGCGTTTGTAAAGTTGTTACGCAATAAGACGGCAATTTTCAGGGTTCAGGGATAAAGCCCTTACCGTGTGAGAAACGCGACCGAAAAGCCGCTTGGATCAAGGCTTTTTCTCCACTACCGCGTAACATGAGGGCATGAAAAAGCCGCAGACTGTTTCAAAATCTGCGGCTTGGCCTATGAGAAAAGGACACCGCTTGCACGATGTCCTTTCTCGTCAACTATTAAATTTTTTGTGTTCCCACACTCCATATCAATGACTACCGAAACCGTGATATAGTCCTCAATACGCTTATTACGGAATTTATCACCCTCTGCGTCAAACACCACATGACGGGAAAAGTGCC
>CALWBC010000372.1 GCA_944375755.1 uncultured Mediterraneibacter sp.
AAAGGCGAAGTTCTTCCAACAAAGGCTAATCAGGAAGGGAGCGATAAATAATGTTAATGCCAAAAAGAGTAAAACGTCGTAAACAGTTCCGTGGCTCCATGAGAGGTAAGGCTTTACGCGGAAATAAAATTACTAACGGTGAATACGGTCTTGTGGCAATGGAACCATGCTGGATCCGTTCCAACCAGATCGAGGCTGCCCGTGTTGCTATGACTCGTTATATCAAACGTGGTGGTAAGGTCTGGATCAAGATCTTCCCAGATAAACCTGTAACTACGAAACCAGCTGAAACGCGTATGGGTTCCGGAAAAGGTACTCTTGAATACTGGGTAGCAGTTGTAAAACCAGGACGTGTTATGTTCGAACTTGCGGGAGTTCCGGAAGAAGTTGCACGTGAAGCGCTGCGTCTTGCAATGCACAAATTACCTTGTAAATGTAAAATCGTTTCTCGCGCAGATTTAGAAGGCGGTGATAACAGTGAAAATTAATGCATTTGTAGAAGATTTAAGAAAAAAATCAGTTTCAGAATTGAATGAAGAATTAGTAGCTGCTAAAAAGGAACTCTTCAACCTGAGATTCCAGAACGCAACGAATCAGCTTGAAAATACAAGCAGGATCAAAGAAGTAAGAAGAAATATTGCCAGAATCCAGACAGTGATGACTGAGATGGCAAAGGCTGAGTAAGGAGGGAATGAACGTGGAAAGAAACCTGAGAAAAACAAGAGTTGGTAAGGTTGTCAGCGACAAAATGGATAAGACAATCGTAGTTGCAGTTGAAGACCATGTGAAACACCCGCTTTACAACAAGATCGTGAAGAGAACTTACAAATTAAAAGCACATGACGAAAACAACGAATGCAACATTGGAGATAAAGTAAAAGTTATGGAAACAAGACCGCTCTCCAAAGACAAGAGATGGAGACTTGTGGAAATAATGGAAAAAGTGAAATAATTTCACGATTGAGCAGAATATAAGGAGGTTACCTGCATGATTCAGCAAGAAAGCAGATTAAAAGTAGCAGATAACACAGGTGCCAAAGAATTACTTTGTATCCGTGTTATGGGCGGTTCTACAAGAAGATATGCGAATATCGGCGATGTGATCGTTGCTTCTGTTAAAGACGCAACACCAGGCGGCGTTGTTAAAAAAGGTGACGTTGTAAAGGCTGTCGTTGTTCGTACAGTAAAAGGCGCACGTCGTAAAGACGGTTCTTACATCAAATTTGATGAGAATGCAGCTGTTATTATCAGAGACGACAAAAACCCAAGAGGAACTCGTATTTTTGGACCAGTTGCGAGAGAACTTCGTGAGAAACAGTTCATGAAGATCGTATCTCTGGCTCCGGAAGTATTATAAGGAGGTACCTGAGAATGTCAACTATGAAAATTAAAAAAGGCGACACTGTAAAAGTAATCGCCGGAAAAGATAAAGACAAAGAAGGCAAAGTAATTTCCGTTGACAGAAAGAACGGAAGAGTTCTGGTAGAGGGTGTCAACATGCTGACAAAGCACACAAAACCAAGTGCTTCTAATCAGGAAGGCGGCATCATCCATCAGGAAGGACCTATTGACGCATCTAACGTAATGTATGTTCACAAGGGAAAAGCTACAAGAGTAGGTTTCAAGATGGACGGAGACAAGAAAGTACGTTACGCAAAATCAACAGGCGAAGTCATTGATTAATTCGAGAAAGGAGGTCCAGTGCTTTGAGTAGATTAAAAGAACAGTATCAGAACGAGATCGTAGACGCTCTGATCAAGAAATTTGGATATAAAAATATTATGGAAGTACCGAAGCTCGACAAGGTTGTCATCAACATGGGTGTCGGTGAAGCAAAAGAAAACCACAAACTTCTGGAATCTGCTATTGCTGACATGGAGACAATCACAGGTCAGAAAGCAGTTACTACAAAGGCGAAAAAGTCCGTGGCTAACTTCAAAATCAGAGAGGGCATGCCGATCGGATGTAAAGTTACATTAAGAGGTGAAAAAATGTACGAGTTTGTTGATCGTCTGATCAACCTTGCACTTCCTCGTGTACGTGACTTCAGAGGTGTAAATCCGAACGCATTTGACGGAAGAGGAAACTATGCCCTTGGAATCAAAGAACAGCTGATTTTCCCGGAAATCGAGTACGATAAAGTTGACAAAGTTCGCGGTATGGACGTCATCTTCGTTACAACTGCAAAGACAGACGAAGAAGCTCGTGAATTACTGAAACAGTTCAACATGCCGTTCGCAAAGTAGTAAAGGAGGAAAATCATGGCAAAGACATCAATGAAAATTAAACAGCAGCGCAAACAGAAATTCTCTACAAGAGAATACAACCGCTGTAAAATCTGCGGCCGTCCGCATGCTTATTTAAGAAAATATGGTATTTGCCGTATCTGCTTCCGTGAATTAGCTTATAAGGGAGAAATTCCGGGAGTAAAGAAGGCTAGCTGGTAAGGCTGCTCTCCGGATTTGGTCCGGAGAACTCCTTGAAAAAGGATATCCGCAGTCAGGAAACAAAAAGAACATTCCATAAGGAGGAAATTGAAAATGACTATGAGTGATCCAATCGCAGATATGCTTACAAGAATCCGTAATGCAAACACTGCAAAACATGATACAGTAGATGTGCCGGCTTCCAAGATGAAAGTCGCTATCGCAGACATCCTTGTAAACGAAGGATACATTACAAAATATGACCTGATTGATGAAGGAAGCTTCAAGACAATCAGAATCACGCTGAAATATGGCGCTGATAAGAACGAAAAAGTTATTACAGGTTTAAAGAGAATCTCCAAACCAGGACTTCGTGTTTACGCTGGTAAGGAAGAACTCCCGAAAGTACTTGGAGGACTTGGAACTGCAATCATTTCCACAAACCAGGGTGTAGTAACAGACAAAGAAGCAAGAAAACTCGGCGTAGGCGGAGAAGTACTCTGCTTTGTATGGTAGGCACTGAACACTTGTCGAGCACAAGCGTAAGCGCAGTGCGAGGTTAGTGTGAAGGCCGCTCCCAAGCGTTAGCGAAAACGAGCCGCAGGCGAAGTTTGAGCTTAGGCGCACGGAGCGAGGCATGTATATAGGGATATGATCCCCATGAAACTGAAAACAGAGCGGATCAGGTCCGCTCCGAGAATTTAAGTGTAGGAGGTATACGTTATGTCACGTATCGGAAGACTTCCGGTTGCTATCCCGGAAGGAGTAACTGTAGAAATTGCAGAAAACAATAAAGTGACTGTAACAGGTCCAAAAGGAACTCTCGTAAGAGAACTTCCTGTTGAGATGGAAATCAAAAAAGAAGACAATACAATCGTGGTTACAAGACCGAACGACTTAAAGAAAATGAAATCTTTACATGGTCTTACAAGAACACTGATCAACAACATGGTGATCGGTGTAACAGAAGGATACCAGAAAGTCCTTGAAGTAAACGGTGTTGGTTACAGAGCTGCAAAGTCCGGAAACAAACTGACACTCAGCCTTGGATACTCTCATCCGGTAGAGATGGAAGATCCGGAAGGAATCGAGACTGTACTGGAAGGACAGAACAAAATTATTGTTAAAGGTATCAGCAAAGAAAAAGTTGGCCAATACGCAGCTGAAATCAGAGACAAGAGAAGACCAGAACCTTACAAGGGCAAAGGTATCAAGTATGCTGATGAAGTAATCAGACGTAAAGTTGGTAAAACTGGTAAGAAATAAGTAAGGAGAGTGTGAAAATGGTTAGCAAAAAATCAAGAAGCGAAGTTCGTTTAAACAAGCATAGAAGGTTACGCAACCGTTTCAGCGGTACAGCTGAAAGACCACGTCTTGCTGTATTTAGAAGCAACAATCATATGTATGCTCAGATCATCGATGATACAGTTGGAAACACTCTGGTATCAGCTTCCACTCTTCAGAAGGACGTGAAAGCAGAACTGGAAAAAACCAACAATGTAGAAGCAGCAGCATATCTTGGAACGGTCATTGCCAAGAGAGCCCTGGAAAAAGGAATCAAGGAAGTTGTCTTTGACAGAGGCGGCTTTATATATCAGGGAAAAATCAAAGCATTAGCAGATGCAGCGAGAGAAGCTGGACTGGAATTCTAGAAGTTGAGGAGGAAAACACAGATGAGACGTAATCACATTGATGCTAGTCAGTTAGAGTTAAATGAAAAAGTAGTATCAATTAAACGTGTAACCAAAGTTGTTAAAGGTGGCCGTCACTTCAGATTCACAGCTTTAGTAGTTGTCGGCGATGGTAAAGGCCATGTTGGTGCAGGTTTAGGAAAAGCGGCTGAAATTCCGGAAGCAATCCGCAAAGGAAAAGAAGACGCTATGAAAAACATCATCACAGTTGCACTGAATGATGAAGAAAGTATCACACATGATACTTACGGAAAATTCGGAAGCGCTACAGTGCTTCTGAAGAACGCTCCGGAAGGTACTGGAGTTATCGCGGGTGGTCCGGCCCGTGCCGTGATCGAGATGGCAGGAATCAAGAACATCCGTACAAAATCTCTGGGATCCAACAATAAGCAGAACGTTGTTCTCGCTACAATTAACGGACTGAAGGACGTAAAGACACCGGAGGACGTTGCAAGACTTCGCGGCAAATCTATTGAAGAGATCTTAGGCTAAGGAGGACGGTAAACATGGCAAATTTGAAAATCACATTAGTGAAATCAACAATCGGTGCCATCCCGAAGCATAGAAAGACAGTTGAAGCATTAGGATTAAAGAAGATGCACAAGACAGTTGTACTTCCGGATAATGCTGCAACAAGAGGAATGGTACAGCAGGTAAGACATTTAGTAAAAGTGGAAGAAGAAGCTTAATATCAGATAGGAGGTGTCATAATGGACTTATCAAATTTAAGACCAGCTGATGGTTCAAAACACAGCGATAATTTCAGAAGAGGCCGTGGACACGGATCTGGAAATGGTAAGACAGCCGGAAAAGGACACAAAGGTCAGAAAGCACGTTCCGG
>CALWBC010000373.1 GCA_944375755.1 uncultured Mediterraneibacter sp.
CTATGCAATGGAAAAATCCGGCAAGCCTTACATAAAAACAGTATAACTTTCTCTGCTCTATAGCACTCTCATCGAGCACCGGTATACGATGCTCTGTTTGTCATGCGATTTTCAAGGTACAAATATATCTGAAATGCGTTTCCGCAATTCATTCAAAAAATATTCATTTCAGTCTTGACTTTTAATAGTTAGTCTTTATATCATCTTTCTATCATACATGATTTAGGTATACATGGCATCTTTACTTTGTACTATTTTTATACTATCACTAATGCTGGCATCTGGCTGCTCCAGTTCTGCCTGACGGATCAGCCTTTTCAGGCGATTGTTTTTCCGGTTTGTATACTCAACATCAACCAGCATGCCGAAACGGTCTTCAAACGGGACTTCCTTCATTGCAGAATCATTCATCTGGATCCGGAATGCATCTGCCATGGATGACAGGCGCATCTCGATCAGTTTATCAATGGTACTCTGATTGGTCATGATCTTTTACCTCCGTAGTATCTGGCACCTCTTGTAATGCCACGTGCCTGTGATTGCGTCTCAGATGAAATTGAATCCGGATTCTGGGAAACAGGATCGAAAGCCTCTTTCATGGCAGCTAATAAATTTTTGATACTTTTATAACTGGGTGTTCTGGAATCTGACCATAATGAACGATGTATTTATGCGTAATGTATTTAAAAAGCGCGAATGCACAGAATATGTTCTGCAGGTGATTATGGTGAATAAAAATTTGAAAGTTCTGGATCAGGTTCTCCAGAAGGATTATAAGAATCTGCAAGGCAGATCTGCGATTCTGGACTGTGTTGTACGGGATGCGGATGGAAGGCAATTTGATGTGGAGATTCAGCAGGATACAGAAGGGGCTTCTCCAAAACGGGCCAGGTATCACAGCGGACTGATGGATATGAATACCCTGAACGCTGGGCAGGATTTTGATGAACTGCCGGAAACCCATATGATTTTTATCACCCGGAATGATGTGCTGGGATATGGCCTTCCCATCTATCATATAGGGAGAAAGATTGAAGAAGTCGGAACAGACTTTAAGGATGAAGCATATATCATTTATGTAAATTCCAGCTGTCAGGATGACACAGAGCTGGGCCGTCTGATGCAGGACTTCCATTGCAGGGATGCTGGGGGTATCTACAGTAAGATTTTGGCAGAACGTGTGTACGAATTGAAAGAGACTCAGGAAGGGGTTGATCATATGTGCCGTGAGATGGATGAAATTTATAATGAAGGTGCAAAGCGCGGAAGGGATGAAGGAATGGCCAAGGGGATTGCTCAGGGAATAGAATTTGGAGAACTGAAAGCAAAGAAGGAAACCGCCCTGGTACTTGCGGAAAAAGGGATGTCGGTATCCGATATCGCAGACATTGTGAAGGTCAGTGAGAAGCTGGTACAGGAATGGTTGTCTGAAAATATGAGCCTGGTATAATAAGGTGATGAACGCCCCTCTTTGGAAGCTGATCAGCAGCATCCAAAGAGGGCGTTCTGGTATCCGTACCGGCATCCCGTGTCAGAGTTTGCTGGCAAACAATATAAAAAACTTCCAGAAAGACAAAATAAACGACAAAATACACATTGCATAAATAAAATAAAAATTGAAATAATTTCTGAATCATCATTTCTATTGCCTTGCTCTTTTCTATTCCCTGTACTATAATAACAGAAAGTATGATTTTTATCACCGGCGGCGTTGCAGATGATATCTGATCATCCGCATACCGCCGTGTGTTTAAAGTCCTGTTGCCCCATCTGGCGCCGGAGAGGAGAGTGGAGAAAGTGAGAAAAAGGCTTCCTGTTGGCATTGAAAACTTTGAAGAATTCTCATTGGAGAATTTTTATTATGTAGATAAAACTCTGTTTATCAAAGATCTTCTGCAAAACTGGGGAAAGGTTAACTTATTTACCCGTCCCAGACGTTTTGGAAAATCCCTGAACATGAGCATGCTGAAATGCTTTTTTGAGATTGGAAGTGATCCGGAGCTGTTTGCCGGATTAAAAATCATGCAGGAAAAGGAACTGTGTGAGAAGTATATGGGAAAGTTTCCGGTGATCTCCATCAGCCTGAAAAGTGTGGATGGACGGAATTTCGAATCTGCGTCTGTTGCATTACGGACGGTGATAGGAGATGAAGCCAGGCGGTTTGGTTTCCTGAGAACCAGTGCTAAATTGTCAGAAAATGACAAAGAAGCTTATGAACAGCTGACAGGGGTGGGATCTGCACAGAGCGGGGTTTATACCATGACAGAAAGTATTGCGGCTGCAAGCCTGAAAACACTTTCCCAACTGTTGGTTCAGCATTATGGCCAGAAAGTTATCCTGCTGATCGATGAGTATGACGTCCCGCTGGATAAGGCATTTCAGGGAGGGTACTATGACGAGATGCTGAGCCTTATCCGCAGTCTGCTTGATAATGCGCTGAAGACCAATGACAGCCTGTACTTCGCGGTGCTTACCGGATGTCTCAGGATCTCCAGGGAGAGTATTTTCACAGGCCTGAACAACCCGAAAGTACACACGATCTCCGATGTCCGGTATGATGAATATTTTGGTTTTACCAATGCAGATGTGGATGAACTGCTGGCATTTTATGGCCTGTCCTCATATAAAGATGTGA
>CALWBC010000374.1 GCA_944375755.1 uncultured Mediterraneibacter sp.
TATTTTTCTTCTGCAAGGTGACCAGCTTTTTGCTGTCGCCTTTTTTCGCGAATTTTACCTTAAAGTCATTTTTTGCGTTAGAAACGCCGTCTACGTCCTCGCTGTCTGCTTTATCAGCAGGGGCGTCTTGAAGGGTGTTGTCGATTTCTACAAGTTCTCCATTTTCTTCGTAGTGGACAGGTTCCGGGTACACGGCGGCTGCAAAGCTGCCGTCATCCATTAAAAAGTGTTTGACATTTTCTTCTCTTCGGTCGGTCAGTTCCCCAACGATTTCGGGTTCTTGTTCGGGAACTTCTTCTATTTGTGGCTCGGAATTTGCTATGGTCGGATGCGTTAAATCGTATAACTGCTTTGCTTGGGATAAAGGGGTTCCTAACGCCGTAAGCAATAGGGACACGGCTAACAGGGATGCGATGTTCCTTAATACTCTCTTTTTGTGTTTCATTGTTCTTAACCCTCCTAAGCTTTTGTGAATATCTCCTTTCATTTTGGACGTACATAATGTGAATATGAGCCACGAATGATTCACATTAATTTCATAATATATCCAATTTATAGGAAAATCAATTTGCAAATTATACAATATTATATCTTAATTGTTGAAAACAAGCATTAATTTATATAATTTTTGTACACAACAAATTACATGAATACACTTTTATTACTAAAATGTAAATAAATGTTGAAATTGGTCTTTATTAGTGATATATTGTGAAAGTGCGTCACTTGAAATTTATTCCAGGTATCAAGTGGCAATAACTAATGGAGGGAAGTATAATGCAAAGTCTACGTTACAAACAAAAATGGTCGCTTAAAGCAACTGCTGTTGTATTAGCGTGTTCAATGCTGCTGTCAGCTCTGCCGATGAACGCGCTGGCTGAAACATTGCAAAACTTACAGCAGGATTCCGCATCCACCCCAGAAATTCTCTATGAAATTGAATCCATGCGCGAGAAAAACGCCAAGGTGTTTTATCGCAGCGATGGAATCAACGTCGCCATGATGACGCCCCAGGCGCTCCACTATCAGGATGATAACGGTGAATGGCAGGATATCGACAATACATTGGTAGAGCAGGAAGACGGCAGCCTCACAAACACGGATGCCGGCTACGAGACCGTTTTGCCGGAAACACTTGCCGAAGATCCGGTAACTATTGAAAAGGATGGCCATGAGCTTCAGTTTACACTCTTAAATTTGGATAAAAAAGCAAAGGCTAAAGAAAACACCAAGGAAAAGAAAGAGAAAAAAGCAAAGCGGGAGAAGAAGAAAGATACCGTCGAGGGTATGGTGGAAACTGAAAACCTGGAATCGACGGTAGAATACATTGACGCTGCAACGGATACGGACATCACGTTTGATGTGCAGCCGGAAGCCGTCAAAGAATCGATTATCTTAAAGAAAAAGCCCAAGAAAGATGCGAAGTATACCTACTTTGTAAAAGCGGATGGAATGACGGCCGTTCTGAAGGATGACCGTTCGATTGAGTTTACTCCAAACGGGGAAAAGGAAGCAGAGTTTATTCTCCCTGCCCCATATATGTTTGATTCCTCCGATGTAGAGCGATACAGTACAGACATCGAGGTTTCTCTGGAGAAGGCCGATGGCGGCTATACCATCACCTATACGCCGGATCAAAACTGGCTGCGAAACAAGGAAACCACCTACCCGGTTACCATCGACCCAACGGTTGAGATATCAAAGATCAACGGGTTGAATGCAGGTAATTATGCTTTAAACGGCGCAAATGAAATAGTAAAAGAAGGAAGCAAAATAGAAGCCGTTGGTCTGACAAATCCCAATATTTTTATTGCCGGACTCTTCGAATTCCACAATTATGCTCTCTCAAACAACTGTATCATAAGCAAGGCTGAATTAAAGCTGGATTACATCAAAGATGTCGATAATGACGCTCCAGCATCATATCCCATTGCTATCACCGATGTGAAAGATGCAAATGGAAATATGATTCGCTGGACTGTTGGTGACAAACTCTCAAATGCTACATTTAATTGGGACAATCCCATTGACGTGGATACACTGGCTCAGGGGGCTAGTGGTTCAGGCACTTTGACTTTTGATATAACTCAGTCTTTGAAAGATTTAAACGATTCTTCAGTTATCTCATTAGCAGCCAAAGTTAATGTCAGCAGTGTGCCATATCAATGTGTAGAGTTAACATGCACTCCTTACCTTTGCATAGAGTTTGTGCCCTCTAATAACATTGATGGCACCTTTGCACAGCACACTTTCGATGTTAATGATGCAGGCACTTTATATTTAAACGATCTGACCGGCAATATTGCATTAAGCCGTACGGATATGGCATATGGAGGACAGAATTCACCCGTATCTTTGGAAATGCTGTATATTCCTCAAAACGAAAAAACGGTGCTTTCGTCATTTGCATCCACAAATTATTGTCCGGTAAACTGGACGACCAATTATAATATCCGTCTGAGTTATGAATACAATGAATTAGACTCGGAAACATTGCGATATAAATTCATTGATGAAAATGGGACTGTAACTTATTTCACATACTCAGATACAGCGAAAGACTATGTGAATGAGGGTTCAGGGTATACTTTAGACCGATCAAATGCATCAAATTACGGGAACATCGAAAACATGACCGTTCGAAAAGGTAATACGGTCTATAGCTTTGATTTATATGGGCGGTTATATCAAATCTATCAAATTGGATATTCAGTAGATTCTCATATTACCGTCCGGTATCGCAATAATGATACTTCGGGCATGAACATCTCAAGAATTACAGATGGTTCAGGCCGGTATTATGACTTCGTTTATAAATCGGATGGCACGTTAAGCGACATCTACTTCAGGTGGCCGGATGGTACAAATATTGCACACGTGGGATATGTATTCCGCCAGGTAAACGCCGGTATTGGCACGCAGCTTTTATTGGATAAAGTGAATTACTACGGTGATTCCACTGAAATACAGAAGAGCGTAGAATATAGATACACCCAGATGAAATCTCCGGAAGGAAATCAGTACTTATTGAATCGCATCGACGATTCCAAAAATTATTGGCTGGAACTGAGCTATTCAAATGGGACGTACCCCAAATGCACAGCTGTTCAGGAATATGCTTATGATGTGGATGGCAAGCATACAGGTGCACGGCTATCCGTTTCTTACGGAACCCTTCAAACAACCTTTATAGATGACTACGGCAATAAAGTTACAGAATTTTTTGACGCTTATGGAAACTGCATTAATCAGACAGATGAAAACAACAATTCTATATCCCTAAAATATGATACAGAAAACAGCGATCCCACTAAGCGTAACGATTTTCTCGGCAGCAGCGAAATTTCCCCCAATGTCCAAAACATCTTGAATGGACAGGATGCACGTTTTGAAGTATACGACAACTGGAATATTTACTGTTCAAATGGCGGAAACGTAAAGCACACAACATCAAAAGATAATGTGCATTCCGGCAGTGGTGCTATGCAAATGGAGCTATGGGCGTCCGAAGCATTGGCCGAGGCAAAATTCCGGTTTACACCAGCGAAAAAGGGCTACTATACCGCTACCGTGTATGGAAAGACTGAAAACAATGCTTCTATGCGCATAGGCGTCCAAACGGCAAATGGCAATGACGTGCTTGGAAGGTCCATCAAATACACCTCCAAGGGTACATGGACGCAAATGCAGGTTACAGTCTACATTGAAACTCCAAATGTGGATTATGATCTGTATATCCAGGGCTTTGGTTATGGCCGGGCATATGTAGACGATGCCCAGGTCTGTTATGGCAATGCAACCGTTTCCATGAATTTGGCGCAAAGCAAGGACGGCGATTTCACGGATGGGATGGCTCATTGGGCTGTCAGCACTGATACAGACCTTCCTGCTGAAGCTAAGGTTGTAACCTCTGGCAATGTGCCCAAAAACCTTGATTCCAAAGTTCTGGAGCTTACATCCTACCCGACCGAAAGCCTTTATGTTAGAAGCACGTTTGCAATCTCGGGGAAAAAGGGCGACAGCTTCACCATCAATGCATGGGCCAAAGCAGAAAATGCCTTGCCTTCTAAAGAACATATCCGCGAATACAGCAACAACACGAAGGTGAATCGCACCTTCAGCATGATTATTAAGGATAGCAATAACAAAGAGCTGGGAAGATACGATTTTAATTCAGCTTTTCCAAACTGGCAAAAGGGAACTGTTTGTGTCACCTTGGAAAAGGATACAAGCCTGCAAATCTTCTTCACCTATGATTATCAGTACGGCAAGGCATACTTTGATGGCATAGAAATTTTTAATAATGCATTCTATGTTCTTCCTCAAGAGTCCAAAGAGGAAGATAAAACACCGGTTGAAGATACAGGCACTAAAAAAGAAGTCTTATCCGACGGAACAATACGCGAAACGACTGAACCGAACATCCAAGCCGGTTCGGTTGTAGAAACAAATGCGTTCGGTGGAATCACCAGACAAGTTACCACAAACGGGCAAGTGGGGCTGGAAAGCACCAAAAAGTATGATGGCCTGCATAATTATGTCATTGAAGAAACTGATCCAAGTGGAGCAGTAGTTCAATACAATTACGACTATCATAACGGTCAACTTGAATACATCAAAGATCCCAATGGGAATTATTACGGCTATACCTATGATGCGCTAGGACAGCTCTTGACGACTATAAATGACGGAGCGAAGATCGAATATGAATACGAGCCGTTTAATCGCGGAGAATTAAAGCACATCAAGTTTAATGGAACCGATTTCATACTGGTATACAACTGTTTTGGGGATCTGAAAAAAGTCAAAATTGATGATTATATTACCTTGGTAGAATATATCTACCAGGATAATAAATCCCGGCTTGTCAGCCAGATTAGATTTGCCAACGGAGACACCATCAACTATCAATACGATAACCAGCAACAATTAACCGGAATTAAATATGGTGATCAACTGCGATTCAGTTATGAATATGACGATCTCGGTCAACTTCTTACAAAAACCGACTACTTTGCGCAGGAAAAATATGTAGTCTTTGGCGAGCAGACAGCGGTATATAAACTGAACAATCTGCTTGACCCGATCCGGGTGTACGGGTATAATGAGGACGGATATCAGGAAACGGTCAACGGCAAGACTTACCAGACCATGGTTGTGGATGCAAACGGCTCCACAAACGGAGTATCCTTCCGGGCACCATCAGGCAATTCCCAATCGCAAACCACCACGGATGAATTTGGCCGACAAACCTCCCGCAGCTCGTACAACTCGAGCCAGCAACAGATGGTGCAGCAGAACTACGCCTACCAGAACCGGACAGACAACCGGACGACGGAACGGGTGCAGATGGTTTCCACCTTCTACGGCGACCGTCAGGTGATGGAATACTATACCTATGACAACAACGGGAACATCCGCACGGTATCCCGCGATGGTGAAATCGTCCGCAAATACACCTACGACGCCAAAAACCAGCTGATTCGTGAAGACAATAAAGACCTGAACCAGTCGATTTTCATCACCTACGACAACGCCGGGAACATTACCGAAAAGTACTGGTATTACAAATGCTCTTTTGAAGAGGGTGAAGAGGTATTTGCAGGCGCGCAGAAACAAAGCCTGCCGTACAACTATACCAACAAAACATACATTGGGAATGTTCAGTGGTGGAACGATGTGTTGGCAACGGTAGGCAGTCATCCGATCACCTATGACCAGAACGGCAACCCGCTGCGTTATCGCAACAGCCAGTATGTATTTACCTGGGACGCCGGGCGTCAGCTTGCCACAGCACAGCATGGCGGCAAGAACATGTCGTACACCTATGATGAAGCCGGCCTGCGCACCAGCAAGACAATAAATGGCATAACCACAAAGTTTACTTGGAATGACGACGGGCAACTGACCAGCCAAACGGACGGTACGAACACCTTCTACTTCTTCTACGATGGAGACACCATCTCGGCCTTCGAATACAACGGGGCGATGTACTACTACGTCCGCAATTTGCAGGACGATGTGGTGGCAATTGTTGATTCATCCAAAAATGTAGTGGCGCAGTATGTCTATGACGCCTGGGGAAATGTGCAGGTTCAAAATGCCAATGGGCAGAAGCTTACCGACGCGAACCATCTCGGCAACCTGAACCCCATCCGGTACCGCGGGTATTACTACGACCCGGAACTGGAGATGTACTACCTTCAAAGCCGGTACTACGACCCCTTTGTCAGCCGGTTTATCAATGCCGATGCAGCTGAGATGGTTGACAGTGCTACCGGCACAGCGACCGGTGCAAATCTGTTCGCGTACTGTTTAAATAATCCTGTGAATTTTGTGGATTGTGAAGGGACTTCACTAACCTTTGCCCTTGGTGGACTCTTTGTGGCGTTCTTCATTACAGCAGTTTTTTGTGTAGCACTACAGCAACCACAGGTTCAAAACGCTCTCAATGAATTAATTTCCCTTATTGGTAATGGGATCAGATCCGCAGTAGATGCCCTTGCTGATGCTATATCAATTGCTCAAGAAAAAGCAAAACAAAAAGACCCCAATAAGCAGATCGATAAACATCACATTGTTCCAAGAAAGGCTGGCGATGATGCTGCGAGAAACTGCCTTAAAGTTGTTGGCATCGGCATTGATGATGGAAGAAATTTAGTCAAGCTGCATCACAATTTTCATATGTATTTGCATCGAAAAGAATATGATAAGGCAATCAAAGAGATCATTTGCGGGGCTTTTGACAAAGAGAATGGTCTTGAAAAAAAACGCAAAAATGTTGAAGCTGCGCTGGCTGAAACTAAATTAGCGTTAGCGGCTGCAGATAAAATTATTAATTAGTAGGTACAGGAGGTATCAGCATATGGAGAAATTAAAACTCAATACCTATCACAGAATAGGGGTATCTGAAGATCAGCGGTACTTTGCCGTGATGACTCCGGGAAAGACGGTGATCCTGGAATCTGGCAGTAATCAGGTTGTTATTGTGTTACCGGTACAATATGCTTCATATTGTACTTTCTCTAAAGACAAAGATCGTATTGCAATTCGAAACACAACGGGTACTATCTATTTCTTTGATATGAATGGCCATAAACTCTGGAGAAGCCTTGCCACTAGAGACGCCGGAAGAGATATGTTCTTTGTAAATCATGAATCCTTGCTGCTGAGCAGCGATTTATCTGGAAAAATATTCACTTTAGATACAACCGATGGTACCTTTTATCAGCTAGCTTATGTAGAAAGCGAGATGGGGCTTGCAACGATCATCTACGACGGTAGATCATATTATTTGCTACGCCATTTCTATTATAAACAATCAAAGGTACTGAAAACCCGTTTTTATGAAGTTTCCCATAATTTTCGTGCAATCAGTGCAGAACCAACACTTGAATTGCCGTTAGACGCTAATCTATGTACTGCCAGAATGCAAAATAAATTGTTGATATCTGAGATGTCTGAAGCTAATTTCTATACATTGGACGTTCGCACAGGTGAAATGCAACCATATTATTCTGGCAATTTTCCGGTAAGGTCATTTTATAACTTTGAAATTGATAAAAGTGGCAGATATTTAGTAGTTGCAAGCATGCATATGGTCTACCTTGTTGACTTAGCGACAGGCAACACAATGAAGCAGCTTTCTGTAGAGGATGTCAGCGGTTCACGTTTTGTAAATGACAATCTGGTGGTCGGCACACCAAACGGCACATTTATCTATTCCTTTGAAGAGTTAGGGCTATAGCTCAAGCAAAGGAGGCCATGCTGCGGCATGGTCTCCTTTGCTTCTTTCCCTCTTTCCCTATATCTTCCGAAGAATCTTCCCGTATACCTGCTTGAGTTCATAGTTAAACTTGGTGACTGCCACGATCACCGGATCGCCTATATGGAAATCATCGTCGTACTGGGCGGCGGAATAGGTGCAAAGACAGTCCAGGTTATCCTCCAATCGGCAGAATACCCCGCCCTTGTATTTGCCCGTCACCATGGAAATCCGCCGGCATTGTAACGGGTGACGGATATCCGCCCCGTCGAAAGGATGCGGCTCCGCCTCCTTGATGGAAATACTCAGCCGCTGTTCTTCCAGGTCAAAAGCTTTCACAACAGCCGCATAAACCTCACCCGGGCGGTACCTGTCCCGCAGATCGGGGATCATGGCGTAGGATAAGTCCCGCTGGGACAGGGTCATATCAAATCCCATACAGGTTGCCAGCAGGTGTACTTTCCCTACCGCTAGTACTTGAGCATCCACCTTCTGCCCCGGCTGCACACCCCATTTTAAAGATACCCCGCGGCGGGCCTGCAGCGCCTGGCTGCGTGACGCCGTACAGCATTCCCCGATCCGGTCAATGTCCTGAATAATATAATCCACATGCGCCCCCACCATGGAGCGCAGCACATGCAGCGGCCGCTGGGAACGGCTGTCAAACCAAACCTCCGTTTCCGGAATCAGCACCTTGACCCGGTAATGGATCACCACCAGACAGTGGATAACCCTTTCCGGATCTTCCGGCACCGGCAGTGGGATCGCGTCCAATCCCACCACCTGATCGTTCAGCAAAGACCGGGACCGGTAAGAAGCATAGATGGCATTCCATTCCTTTGCCTGCTCGGGGGATAAATCCTTATCCAGCTCCCGTACATCCAAGTCGTTAAAACTCAAAAGAGATAACCTCCTTTATTTATAAAAACGGCATTTGCCGTTGTCAGAGACTGCAAACACCCTGTTGCAGTCTGGTGGTATCAATTCCTGCTGCCGCAGATCCTCCAGCAGCAAAATATTCACCCGGTCCGGCTCCGCCTGTTCCAGCATGGCGCTGACTACCGGCTCCATCGTCTCTTTGACCAGATAGATATCATATTGGATCAGCTTTTCCTCCCGATACTTGAAAAACGTCAGCAGCTGGGGCGGCTCCCGGCGGATGCTGTATAACACCTCAACCGGCATAAGCTCCAGCATCACATCCACTACCCGGGTGATTTCGGCGTCCAGCTTCCCGTCTTCCGGCCAGAGGAACGGCCCTTCACGACGAAGAAGCCCCAGGTATACAAGCTGCCGGAGGATCGTCTCCATGGGCAGCTTTTTGTCAGTTTCCAGCGCAGCAGCTAACATTGTTTCCGCCTGCTCTTCCCGCAGGCAACCGTAGGTATGTAGTAGTTGCAGTAAAACTTTCTGGGATTTACTCAATAGCCTATCCATCATAATAACCGCCCCTTTCGCTTGCCGGTTCCGGTGGAAAACAGGTAATCATGTCGTTTTCCTGTTCGCAGATGGCGTTAAAAATCACAGACATGAGGTACGCCGTCGAATTTTTCACAGGCGTCTCGTTCCGCCGGAGGGTATCCAGAACCGACACCAGAATGTCCGATGTGAGAAAATGCAGATAGCTGCGTACCCTCTGCCCCGGTAAAACAGCGTTCCCGATCACAAGGGATTTGGAATAATACAGCCGTTCAATGGCGTTTTGGAGCATCCGGCCAACCTCCGGCTCGAAAATCTCCAATTCGCAGCCGGATAAAATCTTCTCTAGTTCGTTTTCGTCCGCCTGTCCGTCCGGCGGAGCCCGATTGACAGACAGACTATTCTCAAGCTCGCTAATCTCAGGCTTTTTATTATTAATCTTACTTGCCTGCCGTTTCGGCAGGTCTTGAACTGTAAATTTGACAGATCCAGAACTGCCGTTTTGACAGGTCTTGAACTGCGAATTTGGCATATCTTGAACTGCCGTTTTGGCAGGTCTGAAACTGCCCGGGGCAACATCCTCGTTATCACCGGTGTTTTCCGCCTTCTCCACCTCAAATGCATCGATAAACTCACCGGCTTCCTCGTTGGACAATTCCGCCTTGAGAACATACAGAAGGTTGGGATATCCACGGCCCTGTCGGGTTTCTGCAAGAAGCTCCACTGCGATTAGTTCCCGAAACGCAGCGATCACTTTTTTATAAGATACATTCAGCGCATTGGCCGCCTCTTCCCGGGTGTAAATCAGGTACACTTCCTGCTTGTCGTTCACCCACCCGTTTTTCTGAGACAAAGTGAGCCTATTCAGCAGCAAGGCATATACCATTTTGGCTTCCAGTGAGATTTCCCGGTATTTGGGGTTGGCCAGCAGCGTCAATGGAAATCGGAGGTACTGGCCATCTACAACATCACAAACCTGATAAATACGGCTCATGGTTATCACTACACTTTCTGAAATTATACTTGTAATTATTATAATTTAGAGTATAATAATTACAGAAGGAGGCGAAGACAGATGAAACGATTCGTTGACCGTGAAAAAGAACTGGAGACGCTGGAAAGGGAGTATGCCCGGGACGGCGCTGCCCTGGTGGTCCTGTACGGACGGCGCAGGGTGGGAAAAACAGCGTTGTGCGCGGAATTCATGAAAGGGAAAAAGGCGTTGTATTTTCTGGCGACGGAGGAATCGGAAACCCAGAACCGCAACCAGTTTAAAGATCTGGCAGCGGAATATTTGGGAAATCCTCTGTTAAAAAACGCCTCGGTTGACAACTGGGATATTCTTTTTGAAACCATCGCCCATACACCGATGGACGAAAAGAAGGTCATTATCCTGGACGAGTTTCAGTATCTGGGAAAGGCTAATCCGGCATTCCCGTCTATCTTCCAGCGGATCTGGGAAAAGCTGAAAGAAACCCCGGTCATGGTGATTCTCTGCGGCTCGCTGATCACCATGATGGAATCCCAGACACTGCGCTACGACAGCCCGCTATATGGACGGCGCACAGCGCAGATCAAATTAAAGCAGATCCCGTTCCAGTATTACCATGAATTCTTCCCGCAAAAGAGCCGGAAGGAACTGATCGAGTTTTACAGCGTAACAGGCGGCGTGCCGAAATATATCGAGCTGTTTGAGGATGACCGGGATATCTATACCGCTATTGAGAAAAACATCCTGAACACATCCAGCTTTCTGTATGATGAGCCTACCTTCCTGTTGCAGAAGGAAGTCTCCGAGATCGGCAGCTACTTTTCCGTTATCCGTACCATCGCCCAGGGAAACCATAAGCTGTCCAAGATCGCAGGCGTGTTAGAGGTCAAGCAGACAAGCCTGTCCAAGTACCTGAAAACGCTCATCAACTTAGACATCCTGGAACGGGAAGTCCCGGTGACCGAGACTGATCCGGAAAAGAGCAAGAAGGGGCTATACAAAATACGGGACCCGTTTTTGCTATTCTGGTTTAAATTTGTCTACCCCAACCTCGGATACATCGAATCCGATCAGGAACAGGTGGTTATAGACAAGATCCGGCGGAACCTTGTGGACAACCATATTGCATTTATCTATGAAGATATCTGCCGGGAGCGGATGTGGCAGTTAGCTGGGGAAGGCAAATGGGATTTTACCTTCACCAAAGTCGGCCGCTGGTGGGATAATAAAGGGGAAGAAATCGATGTTGCCGCCCTGGATGACGCCGGCTGCAATGGGGTATTTGGGGAATGTAAGTACTGGAAAACACCGGTGGGAATCAATGTGCTGCGTGATCTGGAACGCAAGGCCGCGCTGGTGGATTGGAAGAAAGGCAGCCGTAAGGACTGGTTTATCCTGTTCAGCGCCTCGGGCTTTACCGAAGACCTGAAAGCTCTTGCCAAAAGCCGGGATGACCTGCTGCTGGTAGAGGAATAGCCTACACTTCATCCGGAGAAACTTCCTCAATGGTTTTTCCTGTCCGGCAGTCAAACCCTTCGGACAGATCGATTTTTACAGGCGGAATCTCCGGCTCGTGCTTTTCCGGTTCCTGTTCTTTGCCCGTTTCGGAACTTTGTGCAGTGCTTGCACAAGGTTCCTTTTTTTGCTCCTTCTCCTGTTCCTGCTGCCGCCAAAGAGGGATATGGTCGGTAGCCTTACAGGGGGTAAGCTTTATATAGTCCGGATGTTCCTCGGGGACGATTTTCTGTACCTTCAACGGCTTTTCCCCGCGGATAATCAATATCGCCTGATCTTTGGGCAGCCGCCGCACTTCATCCGGCGTCATCAATGGCCGTTTGGCGGTAGATGCGGATTCACTGTACCGCGCCTGGGGCGATAAAAACGAAAAAAAGGAACTGGAAAGGGGCTTGGAAGCGCTGTGTGTTTTCACGGTAATTTCCCCGCATTGCTGGGAGATATATTCCGCTGTCATGGTGTCGTTGCACCCTAGAAAATACTGATAATCACAGTCGCCTACCAGCTCCAGCCATTCTGTCCGGGGATAACGATCGGCCAGCTGGGCGATACTCTGAGCCACCGCCTGAATATTGATGTTCCGGCTGCGGGCCGTCCCGAATATACGCTTGATGTCCGGTACATATACGTTACAGAATTCATCCATTAAGACGTTGACGCACACCGGTAACCGCCGGTTTGGCTGGTTTCGTGCCAGGTCAAACAGCCGGTTAAACAGCAGGCTGAAAAACAGGGAGCTTAAAAAGCTCAAGGAAGAGTCCTGATCGGAGATAATGCAAAAGTAGGCACATTTTTGCAGGCCGGGCCGTTCTAAGTCGATTTCGTTATATTTGGTAATGGAATCCACCTGCCGGTTTTGAAAGACGTTCAGCCGCGAACCAAGCCCGATGAAGATATTGCCCCAGATGTTATGCGGTGCCTGACGGAAAATCCCGTAAGGCGGCAGCGCCGGATGCCCCGGCGGCAATGCACGGAACCGGGCGTCCAGCTCCGTTACGGAGGTTGACGAAATGATCTTGTAAATGGCGCCAAGGCTGCGCTGTTCGGTAGGCAGCAACCTGTCCGAATTGGGATACGTGAGCGACTGGACATAGTGGATCAAGGCCATCAGGAGGTTTTTCTCAGCCGTCGCCCAGAAATCATTCTGCTCCGCATTGCTGGAGGTGCTGCGGATGATGATCTCCGCAATCACCTGTACGAGATTGGGATTCTGCGCCGAATCCATCAAACAGTTCCAGGCATCGGAGGCATGCAGATCAAGGAGATTAAAAGCGCGGACAAGATATCCTTCCTGCCGCAGATATTCCGAATACCCTTCGTAAAATTCCGCCTTGCTGTCTACCAGCAGGAGGGATTCCCCCCGGCGCACAGACTGTAGGATGAACGGCATCACGAACCCGCGGCTTTTCCCGGTGCCGGGCGACCCGTATAGCATCACGTTTTTGTTAAGGCCTATGGTATCCTTCATCCCGGCATAACCGCCGGGCAGCATCCCAAAAAGAGGCGCAGTCAGCTGCTCAACAGGCGCGATCTCTAATATCTCCCTGGCCCGTTTTGGCTCCAGCCACCCGGAACTGCCGTGAGTGCCCTCGGGGGATAACTCCATATTCCGCTCCTTGTCGTATTTGACCTTCGCAAATTTCCGGTATCCCCATCGAGAAGCGAGGAATGTTAAGAGCGCTATGACTGCCGTGATTCCCAGCCCGCCGGGTGAAAAAATCGCCGCCAGATTGCTGAAGGGATTCCATGTGAGGATCTCCCCGGTATATTCCCCCGTGATAGATTCCATGCCTGCTAGAATCCCATGCACCGCCATCCCATAGAAATAAAGAATGCCGGCAGCAGCCGCCAGGATTTTCGGAAGGTTCTGCTTTTGCTTCTCATAGAAGTTCTGTATCTTGTCTTCCGCCTTTTTGATATAGTTAGATAAACGGAACATGTATATATCCGCCTCCTTTCGTTTGAAATGGTGTGGAGTTCGCCGGTGTATGGCGGATACCCAGCAGTTGTTCGATGTTTTCCGGCTCTATCGGGTGCAGGATCACCTGCTTTCCGGCAAGGCAGGCGCTTAAATCCTCCAGCTGACTGGATAAGATCACCCAGTGCCGCGCCGCCGGCCTCGCTATCTCCATCAGGTCGCAGCCGATAGCAAGCCGGTAATCCTTTGGCAGCTGCATCCGCTTTTCCAGCGTCCCGTAATCCGGATGGCTGATGATCCGAAACTGACGGATACCCTGTTCGGATAACGGCACACAGCAGACTGGGCAGGAATAATACCGGGCCGCTTCCAAAAAGGACTGAGTGTTCTTACCCTTCTCCGTCTGGCTGTCCCGCCATATTTGACGGACGGATCCGCCGGTATACAGCACCACCGGCTGACGCCCCGCAAGGAGCCTGTCCGCTGTAAAAGTACGTTCTTCCACGTTCGGATACACGCCCGCATTTTCTGATGGAATGACATAGGGGATAAAGGTGGTGTTGCGGCTGTAGTAAAACCCACCCAGCCGGGAGCCGCCCAGGATGTTGGCAGCCGCCTGACGGCGAAGGGCAAAGGCGGGTAAAAAAACGGATGCATTTTCTGATGGGGAGGTAAGAAAAACATCCCCGCCGCACCGGTAAAAGAACAAGCAAAGTTTTGCCAGTTGCAGCCGCCGCGTTAGGATATCCCCCTTCCCCCGGTACTGCTTGTCCTGTGGATAGCTAAATCCGGCCTCCTGCAATACCATCTGTCCAGGCGGCGTCGCCCGGTAGCTCAACAGGCTTTTGCTATGCCTTAACAGCCCCAGCTTTAAAAGTGTCTGAAGGGGCCGTTCCAGTAACAGCGGCGTTTTTGATGGGAGGTCTTTGCACCAGGCCGCCAATCGCAGCAAATCCATTTCTGCCTTGGAAAAGAACAAAACCCACACCCCCTGATGATAGCCTGCTTGCAAGATGGTATTTTTCCGGCCATATACTTGCCGGAAATGCCGGTATACCGGGACAAAACCGGATGCTTGTTCCTCCAAAAATCCGGCGTTAGTAAAGCAAGGCATTTTTCCTGTCAACAAGCATGGGGTCACAAGCTTTGCCGCCAGTAAAAAAACTCCGGAACATTCTCATAAGGCAACACATAGATGTCGCAGCAATTAGCCGGTTCGCATACTGTAAATAAGCCAAGCGACAATTCGAACTGGTTATCGTCCGCAAACACCCTGCCCTTTAAAGCGTTGATGACCGCCTTGTATCCTTTGTTGTCCGAGTCAAATGCTTCGCAGCAGCTGACGTCGCAGTGTTCTTCAATGGCTAAAAACGCCCGGTCAAAAAACGGAAGCTGCCCGCCGTCTGCGGTAAATGTATGGAGCAGCCGTGTTATGCTGTCCTCTATATACTGGGTGCCGCCCAGGATCTTATAATGAGGGAGCAGGGTATTAAGATGGATATGCAGCCATCCATTGTCCAACAAAACCACATTGCCGTAGATCGTCTTTGCATGGAAGGTAGTTGATCCTGGCTTCCATGCCGGAACACGCGGGCGAACATGCTCGACAATTTTCCGCATGGAAATGCAGGCGGTTTCAATCTGGTTCATGAAAGAATCCAGCAATACATTCGTCTTTTCCGGCGGATATTCGTGCGCCGCCAGTTCCTCAAACAGATTGGTACAGGCCTTTAAATGGCGTTCTAGTTTTTGCAGGTCCTGACGGTTGATTGGGCTTACATGATTCATAGTTAAGTCTCCTAGAAGGAGGCGGTACCGGGTACCGCCTCCTTAAAAAATTATGCCAGCGATACTTTTATCCGATAACGATATTCCAGCGGCGGCACTGTATCCCAGGCGCGTCCGCATTTTCCGACCATGGTATAGTTTTCTGTGGCATTCGCTTGTACGATGAGGTCACAGAATCCATCTGGTAAATATTCCATTTCAGCCGGCGCCCAGAATGGTTCTTCTTCACTTTCAAACTGGATACCAAGCGCGATCATGCTTTGGGTATCCTGTGCGTTCAGGCTATCCCAGTTTTCTACAGCATCTTTATCGACTACTTTTACCGGGCATTCCGGCATGGATTTAATGGACAGGACAGTTACTTTGATGGGTGCTGGCGTCGCATTATTCAAGTCGCCGTCGGTACAGCTGAAAACCTCGCCTTCCGCGTTTGGATCAATGGTGAATTTCATCTCTGTCGGTATGGTCGCCGTGATGACAGTGGGTGTGACCTCGCCGTACAAACGGTAATCACTGCCGCGTGTACTTAACGGCGAATCCGCGGAAACCGATAATGCCGTTGAGGATACCGCCAGAATAGCAATCGCTGTGAAAATAGAAAACAGTTTGCTTTTTTTCATAAAAACCTTCCTCGTATAATAAGATTCAAAGTTAATAGTTGCAGGTATCAGCAGGCTTAGAGATGCCCGTGATACAATAGCTGTAGGACAGCAGGGTCAAGCTCTTTCCTTTGCTTCGGATCGGCTTCGTGGCTCTACAGCTCCCGACCCGGGCCATCCCCACCGGCCCTTATAAGTTCGTCATTCCCCCGCGCCACCCCCCCCTGTGAAGCAGGGGGATGATGAATTTGGAAATTGCGAATATGCCTCACAATGAATCCCGGAACTTATTGGGGCAGGCGTTTGAAAAGAATCACAACGCCAAACAGACAGCGGAGGATTGTTCAGGAAGTCTGTGGACACTATATCGACGGAGCAAGCAGATGAAACAGACCGGCGGCGGAGGAC
>CALWBC010000375.1 GCA_944375755.1 uncultured Mediterraneibacter sp.
AAGCCTGCTGGCCTGAAATCTCCATGCGGGGAGGTGAAAATTGTGAACCCACTATTCGTTGGCATTGATGTGAGCAGCAGAAGCAATGTTGCCTACCTGATGAAACCCGACGGCAGCAAATATTCCAGCTTTTCCGTGCAGAACAACCTAGGCGGTGCTAAACTGTTGTCAGAGAGGATTGTGTCGGCGCTTGGCTCCATGCAGCTCAGCGATGTGGTGATTGGCCTGGAGGCCACCTCCATCTACGGGGACAGCTTGGTCTACGCTCTTCGTGAGGATGGCAGCCTTGGCCGTTTCCAGCGAAAGATCCATGTTCTCAATCCAAAGCAGGTCAAAAAGTTCAAGGAAGCCTATCCCGAACTGCCCAAGAACGACTTCGTGGACGCTTTTGTGATTGCCGACCATCTCCGTTTCGGCAGAATCGCCAAGGAGGTCTATATGGACGACTATCGCTACCAGGCGCTCAGAACCCTTACCAGGGCCAGATTTGATGTCATTCAAAACCTGACTCGTGAGAAGCAGCGGTTTGCCAACTACTTATTCCTGAAATGCTCCGGCATGGCCCAGGACAAGGGCATTCAAAACACCAGCGCAACCACCATTGCTCTGATGGAGCGGTTTGAAACTGTAGATGACCTGGCAAACGCCGACCTGGAGGAACTGACCGTATTTATCACCGAAGCAGGCCGCGGCAGATTTGCCGACCCAAATGCTACCGCCAAAGCGGTACAGGCTGCGGCCAGAGGCTCCTACCGTCTGCCAAAGACGGTAAACGACACTGTAAACCAGGCCATGGCTGTGTCGATCGCTTCCATGCGGGCACTGAGGGAGCAGGTCAAGATTCTGGACAAGGCCATTGAACAGCAGTTTGAAATTATCCCAAACACCTTGACCTCCATCCCAGGCATTGGCAAGGTTTACTCTGCCGGTATTATCGCTGAGATTGGCGATATCCACCGTTTTGAATCTCAAGCCTCGGTCGCCAAGTTTGCCGGCCTTGTCTGGCACAAAGACCAGTCCGGTGAGTTTGAGGCCGAACACTCCCGGATGATTAAATCCGGCAACCGCTATCTTCGCTACTACCTGTTGGAAGCCGCCAACTCTGTGAGAAGATGCGACTCCGAGTTCCGGCGCTACTATGACCTCAAATTCAAAGAGGTCAACAAGTACCAGCATAAACGCGCACTCGCCTTAACTGCCAGAAAACTGGTTCGGTTGGTCTTTCGACTGCTGAAGGACAACCGCCTGTATATCCCGCCGGAGGGCTGAGCGAACCGCTTGCCGCTCTGGTGTTCATGCTCTGTTTCAAAATTCCACAGAGGCAGGGCTTAGGTTGGTGTTGCCTTTTTGCTGCCTGCATTCCACTTCTTGCGCCTTTTTGCTCATTTTTTCTTGCATCACCCTCTTGACTTAATACCATTGGACTTAATAAGTAATACCGCTTAAGCCAGCCGGGACAGTTTTTAAAATAGCAGCTTGCAGACTGTATCACGACAGTCTCCCAAGCCCTAGTATAGATTAATACGCTTAAGATTCAGGCAACACAAAAAGGCAGCCGGTTGTTATTCAAACAACCGGCTGCCTGAATGACGAAGTCTCTCCGGTTGCTGAAAACCATTGATTACTCTCGCTTTAGACATTTTCCTTTCTTATATTATATTATTGTTTATAGATTTTGTCTATTGATAAACAATATAATAATATTGTTGTTTTTTGTTTGTTTTTAGGACGTCGACGCGGTGCGCCTTTTAATCGAGCGCATAGATGTTGTACGGGATGAGCAAAAAAATAAGACCGGTTTCAACATACAGAGTACATTGAAAACGGTCTTATGTGAAAGTAGAAGGGGGCCACTTTAGATGCTGCTTCCGGCGCGAGCACCCTGCCTGGACAAAAAGAAAAGAGTCCGAACGCGAATTGCGTCCAGACTCAGTCTGATGGTTGCGGGGGTGCGCAACATGTTTTACCTGAAATACTGTTCTGCTTCCGGGTTCGCCTTTAGGTCGAACGCCCGCATGAGCTATAAAGACGCTGTGAGCTTCCTTTCTGCCCGCTCAATTATCCGTTCTTCAATACTGCCGTTATGCTTCCATGCGGAAAACCCCGTTGCCGTATAGACTGCGCTTGTGTCCGCAAGGAATCGCTTTAGTATCCGGAACGCCTGCCCCCGGCGCATACGTTGCAACGCCGTGCAAACCAGCGAGCGGGCATAGTAAGCGGAGGGGAGGGAAAGGGCGTCTGCGCAGGCTTTCAGCGTTTTTCCTTCATAGTACCGGCATTTTAAGATGTCCTGGTGCTTCGGCTCTAGCGTGTCCATAGCCGCGTCTAATGCCGTGTGCAGCTGCTTGTTATAAATACTGGCCTCAACGTTTTCAAAAGCTTCCTGGGCCGCTGGGTCGGGGATGAGCGCTTCCCGTGTGTCTGTTTCCCCGTCTGTGATAAGCTCGTCAAGACTTTCGCAGCTGTTGAGCGGGCGGGGTGCTCCCTTTCGGCCTAACAGGCCATTAAACCGGTTTTTCAGCGGGAAGCCGAGCCAGGTAATAAAGCGATACCCTTTGCCGGGGTCAAACGCCTGCGCCGCTTCGATGAGGGCTAGGAAAGATTCCTGGTATAAGTCCTCCTGTTCGATGCCGCACCGATCACAAAGGGGCTTGCAGGCGTTATAAAACCGCATACAATACCGGTACAAAAACCTTTTGTTACGTTCCCATAAGCGGGTAAGCGCCGCCGGATCTCCCTCTTGGTAATTAATAGCGTCCTGCCCGTTTGCCAGTATTTCCATAAATTCACCCCGTTAAAGAAAATGCGCGGACGATTGCCCGCGCATTTTGCCTTTTTCTTTAGCTTCCGGCGGTTACTGCCTGATAATACAACGCGTTTTTCTTGTTGTCCAACACAAAGGCATCATAGCAAACACGGCCTTCAACAAGGCTGCCGCTGATTCCGGGCGGGTCTTGATGGATTTTGTAATCCTCCAGTTTTACCGGTGCCACAGTCGCGGAAGGATGGGCCATCAGGAAGCCGAAGTTTTCCGGGAGCCTGGAAGCCGGTACCTTGATGACGTTTGCGCCGTCTAGATTAGAAACAACGCCTTTTAAGCGCATATCGTTGCCGATCTCCGTTTCCATTGTGATGTCCGCGCACTGTTTCATAAGAAGGTAGGTTGCCGGAGTAACCAGTAAAACGCGGCTTGTCTCCGGTACTTCCGCGTCGTCAAGCGCCTTGGAAGCCTTTAGAATTTCACTGTAAATATTGTCGCTGGTAAGCGTTACCGCTGTGGGCTTGGTGCCTGCGCCGGTGCACATGGCGCTATAGACATACTTGTCCACTTCTGGGATGATAACTTCCCGCTGCTGTCTTGCCAGCGCAGAGGCCGCCTCCAGCTGCAGGGCGGTTTCGTCCCGGTCAAGCTTGTCGATCACAAAGGTAAAGGAGCGGTCTTTTGTGAGGGCGAATTCCTCCGTAGCAGCGCCCAGGCTGGCCACACTACCATAACGAGACCCGCTAGCGCCCGATCCTGTACCGGCCCGGTCGTAGTTGTTCATGGTTGCCGTGGTGATCTTGTAAATTTTTACGGTGTGCGCGCCCGTCCAGTCAAAATCCTGATTGGTAAGCAGGCTTTTCTTGCTTTCGTTTTTAAAAATTTCGTCGGTGTATGGTTCAAATTTTGTGGTTAAATTGATGCTTTCAGCCATTGTTTATATCATCCTTTCCTAGCGAATGCCTCCGCAAGGGGATTTTTCAAATTTAACCCCGCCCCATGTTCCGAGCCCGTGTTTACCTGGACACCTTCTCCCGCTGAAAAAATCGCGGGGAAATCCTTTTTCAGCTGTTCCACGATATTTTGAAAATCTTGCGGGTTTGATGTGGGGAGAATATCCAGCAGTTTCACGGGATAGCGGTTATTGATCATGTACTCTTGGCAAGCGACGCGCGATTCCCTCTTGGAAAGCTCCTGCTCCCGTGTATCAGCTGGGGAAGGTTCGTTTTTTGCGCGTTCTTGTGCGAGCCTGTTAGAGACAATTTGATTTACTTCCTCTTGCGTGAATGTGCGGCCCTGCGCCGTCTGTTCCCCTTTTACCGCCGGGTCTGCGTTTTGGGTTTTGGCCGCGCCGTTGTTGTTTTCTTCTGTCATATTAAAACCTCCGTTTAACGCCTGAGTGGGCTAGATAAAACAAAAAAGGCACGGGATACCAGCCTATAAGCTGTTTCCCATGCCTTTAAATGGCTTACCTATTGGCGGTACTCGTGCCTTTTCTTACTTTTTATTATACCTAAAAAGCGCGGGCGTGTCAATGGCTTTCTTCTGTTTCTTCGGCGCTCCCTCGGCGTTCCTTGATGGATAAATAGGCGTGCCTATACGGCTCGTGTTTATCGCTCTTATGTACCTTCGCAGAGGGAAAGGCGCTTAAAATGGCGCTTAGCATTTCGGCAAGCTCCTGATCCGTTTTATATGTGATCCTGACTTTCATTTTCCTGCTCCTGTTCAAGAATATGCAGCACGGCCACGCGCGCGAAGTCGTGTCAAGAAATTTCCGCCTCCCGCTCCTGTTCGATCAATCCGCATAAAATCTCATGAGCCGCCCGAACAAGCCATTTTTTGTCATCCTCGGACGCGTTGCAATAAAACGACACGCGGAGCAAGGCCTCCATTTTAAGCATCTGCCATTCTCTAAGATCCCGTTCTATCTCTTTACTTTTTGCGCCTTCCGTGGTATTCTTATCTTGATAGTTGTTTTCGGCGCTTTGGACTGTTGCCGCAGTCCGGGCGCTTTTTTCCTTATTATCGATCATTTTTGCTCCTCCTCGTTGCTCTGTTCTCGGTCGCGCTCTGCCTGGGCGGCTTCTCTTTGTTCTGCATAGTAGGCGCGGTTTACATAGGTTAAAATACGATCCAGGTTATCCGGCGAATTAACGAGCTTAACCATTGCTATAACTGCCTCTCGTTCCCGATTTAAGCGGATCGTTTCGCTGGTGCTTCCTAGCCTGGCTTTCAACTTTTCCATATCCCGCCCATGTATTTTTTGCACTTCTCGGATTGTTTCATCCGGAATCCCTAAAACTTGTAATTCTTCTTTTTTCATGTTGCCATTCTCCTTTTGACTATGGTTTACAAGGCAGCTGCTGCCTTTTTTAGGGCCTGAAAATTATTACCCTTCCCGTGCTACATCTCTTTAGCTATTACCCTGGCGACATCCGTTAATGCGTCGCATGATCCGCTTATCATATCCCCGACGGCCTCAACGCTGCTTAATAGGGAGAGGACGGCGCAATGTTCCAGGCAGCTATCCCACCAGGCGCAGCCATCGCCCCGGCATTCCGCCTTGATATGTCCAGCCATCAGGAGTAACGGGCAGTATTTGTTATTCATGATCTTTCATCCTTTCTTTTTTCTGCTGTGCTTTGGCGGCTCTTGTGCCTTTTAAATAGCCGTAGTTAAAGGCCAGGGATAACGCCGCCCATATATCACTTTTGGAAATTTCAAACAGTTTTTCCATCTCGCCAACGCGTATATTATAGCCCTCTTGGACTTTTACGCTCCCGGCCTTTTCAATGATGTTTGTCATGGGTGCTTTCTCCTTCCTGTTTTTTCCAGTGTTACTGTTACACTTTTTTCCCACTCTCCTATATATTTATATTTATTTTTTTTAGAGTTTAAGAAAATAATCGTACATTAGTACACAAAGCGGGTTTTGCCCGTGGTTATGGGCTTTTTCTGTTGCGATTGTAGTCGAACAAAACCGTGCAACGTGTAACTATATGCGAACAAATCGCCTTACCACCTCATCGCCAGTCCGTTTAGGAACGCTGACAAGGCCGGTTTCCCTGTGTTGCTGTTGCCCTTTTTTCTCACTTCCTATATTTTTTTATATTATTTTACTTAGATATAGGTAAATAAGTGCAACATCGCTACAACTATCAATTTTCCCCGTAGTTATGGGCTTTTTCGCGTTGCGGATTGGCGAAATTTGTTGCAACATAACCGCTACATTGGACTAGCTGGATCATAAAAACACTTAACCACGTCTCCACCTGCGTAAGAACTGCGCTTGTCTTTTATCTCAAGCCCGGTTTCCGCCTTAACCTCTTTTGTAAATCTTACGCGGCTTAATAGGTTTTTGTGGCCACTGTCCCAGCACCAGCGCCTAAACTCATCATATACGCGGGCGGTGGGGCGCCCTGCAAGGTCTCCTGCTTCCTTTAAAAACTCCTTTACCGGGTTGTTTTCGGCTTCGTATTCGGCAACGGCTCTTTTGACACATTCGGGGCGGGTAAAGTCTCCCTGCCGTATAAGCCGCTTTAAGCCCTCCATTGCTAGCCGGGTTAAGCATTCCATTTCCGGCTGTGTCCAGGCCTTGTCTTTCAAATTGACGTCTTTTCTCCCGCTCTTTGAAAAGTCCTGACTTAAAGGAATCAACAAAATGCGGCTAAAAAAAGCCCTTGATTTATCGCTTACCGGTGGCAGTCCATTCATGGCAAAGAACATCTTGGCATAAGGCTTGAAGCTGAACGGGTCTTGCCCTTTCTTTTCGGCGATGATCGTTTCCCCGGTAACCAGCTTTTTAAAAATGGAGCTTTCGGGTAGGTAAGTGCTGGGGATGTCATCCCCGATGTTTGCCGCCTTGCCGTATACCTCCACCAGCCGGAAGCGTTCCGCCGTGTCCTGGAGGGACAGAAAAGAAGCGTTGTCACGGCCTAACATGCGGGTTATCATGTTTAACAGGGTGGATTTCCCGTTGCTTCCGCTTTCCCCGTACAGCATCACCGCGCCACGAAAAGAATTGAGCATATAAAAGCAATTTCCCATCGCCTCATATAGAAGGTTGATAACTTCCTGATCGCCTCCGGCAATGCTGCTTATTGTGCCTGTGACGCTGTCGCATAAAGGCGCGTCCGGTACATAGTCATAGGGAAAGCGGTTTAAAAATACATGCGTCGGCGTGTAGTCAAGAAACCGGTCGTTTTCAAGATCGTATATCTGGGTAGCAAAGGGAATCAGGCAGGGAGGGGAAAGCCCTTTTTCCGGGGTCTTGGGGTTTACTTTTATGTAGCGGAACACCTCCCGGCGCTTGGCGTCGCTTATGGTGGGTACAAGGCCGATCATGAAACCGTGTAGCGCGTCCTCCCCCGGCTTATATATGCCGTTGTCGTAGATGTGAACAGTGCCGTTGATCTTGCACACGCCGTGCCGCTCTATGAGGTAATCCCCCATGACGTTGTGGAGGAACTTTTTACCCTCGAAAAACTCCGGGATGTGTGAGGCGTCCCGCTCGCGCCGTTTTTCTGCCCCCTCCTGAGTTATGCTGACTAAACGGGCGCTAAATTCGCTTTCAGGAACGCCCAAGGATGCGGTTTTAATCTTCAGCTTAAACAGCCAGCTTTGCGCGATAACGGGGTCTGTGTTGCCGAATAGGGCGATTTCGATCGCCTCTTTCAGATTTGTAAAAACGTTTTCCTCTGTCAGGGTGTCCAGATACTTTAAAAATTCTTCCTCGGTCATTCTGGATCGCCTCCACCCCCGAAAATGGCGTCATGCCCGAATTGACGGATCAGGAATCGGGCGAACTCGTCCGGCGTTATCTCTGCAAATTCCTGATGGACGCACACCGGCTCCCCGTCGATGATACGGTATTTCGCCGCAACAGGGATTTTCATTGTTTCTTCCATCTTTTAGGCTCCTTCCTGTTCAATGATCTCTGCCGGGTCAACGCCCAAGGCGCGGGCTACTTTCCCCAGAGTGCGGGGCTTTACGCCGCGCCCGGAAAGAACGTTTTTTACGGTCATTTCCGGCATGTCGGCTTTATTGGCGATGTCCGAGGCGTTCATACACGCCCGAGCCATAGCCAACTCTATAGCCTTTCGGTTTGCTTTCATATAATCACCTCACTTTATCAGGTGCTTTTCAACCTACTACATAAAGAATAACAGGTTGATTTCGATCTGTCAATAGGTTTTTTCAGGTTATTTTCAATCTTTTTTTCTTGTGTTTAAAAATTTGTTATGGTAAACTATTATTGAGGTGATTATATGACCGTTGGAGAGCGCATAAGGAACGCCAGAAAAATTGCCGGATTAACGCAAAAACAACTTGATGAAAAAAGCGGGATAGATGAGGCTAATATTAGAAAATATGAATCTGGGAAGCAAAACCCAAAGCTTGAAACCCTTGAAAAAATCGCGAAAGGTATCGGATTTCCGATTGAATATTTCATTGGGTGGCCTCCTTTTGATGATCTATCATTGTTAGAAAAAAAAAAAGATACTATTTTAACTGCGATAGAACACATAGACCCGTATAACGTTGATCGTAACATGGATATATCCGAACATGATTATATAAAACTGGTTGGTAAGTATATTTCAAAAATAAAAAAAGTTGATACCCGCACCACGGATATATCATATAAGACCGATGCATTGAAAAAATATGTAGACCCACGGGCAGCTGAGAAAAAATTTAACCCCTACCTTTCCGAAGAAAAGCAAGAACTAATAAAGATTGTAGAAAATATGAGTGATACGCAGGTTGAAGCGCTTACAAATTTTGTAAAGCAGATGATTAAAAGCCGGAAGCAAGACGACACCGACGAGAAATAGAAACCGCCACTTTGACATGATGGGGGATCAGTAACAGCGCGGCGGGGGATTGGTAATGTTACCATTAAACGGACAGGGAGATTTTTCCCTGTCTTTCGGCCATTTTTGACTGAAAGTCCATAATACTATTGTTTGGAATTACTTTCGCTCAAAAATGAGCAAAAGGGGCGTATGAAATGGTACACCCCCAGGGGATGTAACGAAACGTGACACCCTGAACGAGGCATAAAAGAAGGAGGGATACACAATGGACGATCTGGAGGGCTCCCAGGCTGTTATATATGCCCGGTATTCATCGGACAAGCAGACAGAAGATAGCATAGAAGCCCAGGTGCGCGCCTGCCGCGAATATGCGGCCCGTCACGGCGTGTCTGTCCTTCGTGTATACTCCGATGAGGCCATCAGCGGAAAGGGCGCTAAAACGGCCAGCAGGGCGCAATATCAAAAGATGCTAAGGGACGCAGACAAAGGCATGTTTGGGGTGATCCTCATCCACAAGTATGACCGGATCGCCCGCAACCTGGGGGAGCATGTCAGCCTTGAAAAGCGGCTGAGTGACAAGGGCATTTCCTTGATCGCCGTTGCCCAGGACTTCGGCAACACAAAGGAAGCAAAGATCATGCGCGCCCTTATGTGGTCGCTGTCCGAATACTACATTGACAACCTGGCCGAGGAAACCAAAAAGGGCCTTAAAGAAACGGCTTTAAAGGGGCTGCATACCGGCGGCTATGCTCCTTTCGGCTATGATGTGGTACGCCAAACGTACGTCATCAACGAGTTGGAAGCGGCCTATGTGCGCAAGATGTTTGACGCCGCCCAGGCGGGGGAGGGCTTTAAAGAGCTGATCGAGGAAATGGCTGCGGCCGGCATAACAGGGAAGCGGGGAAAGCCCATCCGATACCCGCAAATATACGAGATACTTAAAAACGAAAAGTATACCGGCGTTTACCTGTACAGCCCCACAGAGGCCAAGAACAGGGCGGACAGGCGTACAAAGCCGGATTCCATCAAAATAGAAAACGCCATGCCGAAAATAATCGACAAGGCGCAGTTTATGGAGGTGCAGAAGATCATGGCAGAGCGCAAACAAACAGGGAAAAAGGCGGGATATCTTTGCAGTAGGCTGGTATACTGTTCCTGCGGGGCCAGGATGCACGGCATGACCTCGAAACGCAAGGGGCATGAATACCGCTATTATTACTGCCCGAAAAAGTGCGGCGCGCCGGTCGTCCACATGGAGGAAGTGGACAAGGCCGCCACGGATTATTTGAAAACGCTGCTTTCGGCGGAAAACCAGAAGAAAATAATCGCTGCCCTGCGGGAGTACCAGGCCGGGGAAGGGGCGCGCATGGAGGAATTTAAAAGCGCCTTAAAAAAGCGCATCAACGAAAAACAAGCGCAGTATAATGCTTTGCTTGCCAACCTGTCCTCTGGGGCGCTGCCGCCTGCTGTGGTGGAGGATATCGGCGCGCAGATGCAAAGTATCAAAGCGGAAATAGAAACCCTCAAGAACACCGAGCCGCCGAAAGACTTTACTGTGGGCACCATTAAGGCGTGGCTTGCCTCTTTAAAGGCAAACCCCGACGTCGATGCGGTGCGCCTTTTAATCGAGCGTATAGACGTTGTACGGGATGAACAAAAAAATAAGACCGGTTTCAACATACAGAGTACATTGAAAACGGTCTTATGTGAAAGTGGTTGCGGGGGCAGGATTTGAACCTACGACCTTCGGGTTATGAGCCTTACAAATTTAGATGGACACAAGTTATAGTAGTTATAAAATTTATAATAGCTACTATATTGTGTCTATTTTTTTTATGCCTTCTAAAATTTGCAGGATTCACAACACATTAGCGGTACACGTAGCGGTACGCGCTAGCACGGCGAGCAAAAGAACAATAATCAAGAATTGTCATAGGCATATAAGAATTTTCCAACTATGCCTATTTTTGTATAGAATACCACATCAGAATCCACATTTCAACACGGAGGTTCAAAAAATGTGCAAAATAATTTCCACTATCTCATGCAAAGGCGGGGTCGGTAAGACGACGTCCACCGTCAATATAGGCGCATATATCCAGATGCGCGGCAAAAAGGTGTGCGTGGTAGACCTGGATGCACAACACAACGCCACCCGGCATCTTGGCATCCAGCAGGAACAGTTAAGACAGTCCCCCACCATTTACGACATCCTGCTGGCGAAGATTAATGACTGTGAAGATGCAGAGCTGCAATCATTGATTGCGCAAAGCATTCAAAAAAGTACAACCGTCGATGTGATCCCAGCAACGCCGAAATTGGCATCACTGGAAACCCTGATGGCGTCTGCGATCCGACGGGAATACATTCTGGACTCTATCCTTAAATTCCTGAAAGGCCAATATGATTTCATCTTTCTCGACTGCCGGCCTGGCCTTGATCTGGTCTCGCTGAACGCACTCACCGCAGCGGACTCTGTCCTCATACCGGTGGAGGCGCATATTTTAAGCAGCGATGGGTTGGATCAGGTCGTGCGGATCATCCGTTCCACTAAGAAAAATCTGAACCCCCATCTTTCCATCGAAGGGATCATCATCACAAAATTCCAGGGACGCACCACCTGCTGCAACTCGGTCAAAGAGCTGGTGGACCAGGAATTCGGCGATACGATTCATATTTTCTCGGAGCCGGTCAGATATGCAATCGCCGCAGCGGAAGCCCCGGCATACGGCGTCTCCATCCATGAGTACAATCCCAAAAACGATGTGGCGCAGACATACGCCAAAATTGCAGAGGAGGTGATGACACATGCCTAAACGGGATCTAAGGTCGCAGATTGCGGCCAACGGTTATCGGGATACCGACGCCGAAGATTTTATGCTTGCTCCTGCCCCCTCGTCTACTCCTTTTAGAAGAGTTGAGGTTGTAAAACTTCCTCTTGATCAGCTGGTGGAATACGATGATCAGAAATTCCGGGCTTTGACCGGGCAGCCACAACCCTTTAATGAGTATTCCGGCGGCGATTTACAGTCCCTACAGGATAGCATCTTGCAGCATGGCGTATTAGAGCCGATTGTTGTCCGGCCTTTAAACGACGGGAAACTGCAAATCCTGTCAGGCCGTCATCGCGCCCGGGCTTCCCGCGCCGCCGGCCTTACGCATATCCCCGGGACGGTCCGGCCGGATATTGATGATGAACAGGCGGCGCTGATCATGCTGGATACAAACCTCCAGCAGCGGCATAACCTGACATACAAAGAACGCGCCTATGCCTATCGCATGAAGGTAGAGCTGGAGAAAAAACAAGGCCGGCGAAATGATTTGAAAACTTTGTGCAACGGTTGCACAAAGTCGGATATCCTGGCCGAGACCGGGCAGGAATTCAAGGAAAGCCGCCGGATGGTTGCTTACCTGATCCGCCTGACCTATTTGATCCCGGAGCTGTTACAGCTGGTGGATGACGGCAAACTTCTCTTTATGGCCGGCGTCCAGCTCTCTTACCTGACAGCGGAAACACAGAAATTTCTTTACCACACGATCCTCCCGGAATGTGGTAAAATAACCGAAAGGACAGCGAAAAAGATCCGCCAGCTGGAAGAAGAGGGCCTTGTGTCCCCGGAAACGGTCCGAGCGCTTTTTAAACGGAAGGAAGCTCCGGCAACATTGAAGCTTTCTTTGCCGCAGGACGCATTTTCGGAGTATAAAGAGATTTTACAGGACAACGCCAAATTGCAGGAGCTCTTCTTACAGTTCCTGAAACAATTAAAGGAAGCGGTGTAACCATGAACCACAAACTTTTTTCCATACCGGCTTTGGCCCTGTGCCTCCTGCTGCTGGCAGGGTGCAGTACCGGGCAGTCTCATCAGCTGAGCACGCATTCGTCAAACGTCACCACCAGCATTACCGCTTCCGTCAAAGAGCCGTCTTCTGCACTGGAATCTTCCAGTGTGAATATAGAGCCACAACAGTCCGTCTCCAAACAGCCAGAGGAAAGTGAAAAAACACCACAGGAAGGAAGTGAACCAAAGACAAGCTCACCGTATGAAGCAGAAGCTTCCACCTACTCATCAACAACGAATAAACCACAGAAAGGGGGCTCAAACGAGACCGCATCCACCTCTTCCGTCCCGGTTTCATCAGGACAGGAAGATCCGCCGAAACCTGTTTCAAGCACTCAGCCGCAAACCTCTTCGTCTGTTTCAAAAAGCCCTTACGATTATCCCTTCGACATTCCCAAAATGAAAGAGGATTTAATTCAGTACGGGAACTCCCTGGGAATGACCCACCGGGAATATTTTTTGAACGGCGAAAAGTGTACGCCGGACAATACTTCCTGGGAACTGCCTATGAAAATAGGCGAGGATTTTCAAGGGGAAGCATTAAAGAAGAACCTGTATGAGACGATCAAGTTTTGGGCAGATCAAGGCGTGAAGCGCTATACCCTGTATTTTGAAAAACTGGACGCATCTTACGGATTCATATTCTTAAGATAACGCAATAACGATAGGCTCCTCGCCTTTGCAGACTCCCTGCCGGTTGGCGGGGAGTTTTTTGTTTGGAAAGCGAGGTACCTATATGAAAAACTTGACACGATTCCTGGCGTTTTTGCTCTGCGCTGTCATGAGCGTCTCCATCCTCCCCATTTCCAGCCTGGCGCTCTCCTATAACGAAGGGGAGGTGTGCCATTCCCGCTTTGGGGCGCAGTTGGTGGGGTACGACGGCGGAAAGTTCACCCACGATACCATGGATGTGATGTACTACCGCCCGGACGGCTCCACCTATTACGACACCTATACCTCCTCCCGTCCTCTGTCAAAAATGTACCTTTACACGCAAAACAACGTGGACGAACAGTGGGCCTACTGTGTGGAATACGGCGTTTCCTTTGCATCGTCCTCCAATGGGTATACCAGCCAGAACGGGAATAACAGCGCGTATTTTAACAGGCTGCCTGCATCCGCCAGACATGGGATCATGCTTGCTGCTCTGTATGGCTTTCAGCAGGAAAACAGCAAACTGCCGGTTTCCGGGATCAACAAGGATGATTACTATATGGCAACCCAGATCGTCATGTGGGAATACCAGCAGCAGGTGCGGACGGACGCCGGGGCCAGGAAAGATAACGGCCCCGTGGACAAGGATTCGTTCTACAACATTATCAAAGGCCGGTCGGCTGAAAAGGCATACAACTATATCTTAGACAAGATCAGAGAGCATGGCACCATTCCCAGCTTTGCCAGGTCTGACCGGGACGACTCATCTATGCTAACCCATACCATGAAGTACGACGCCCAGACCAAAAAATATTCCGTTACGCTGACCGACGAATCAAACAGCGGCTGTGACCTGACGGCGTTAAACGATAATACCGCCGGTATCACCGTTACACGGGATGGAAACCGGTATACCTTTTCTACGTCCAGCATTATCAACAGCCCTATCACCATCGGGTATAAGAAAAAAATATCCATGATGGATAAGCCTTTTCTGGTCTGGGGCCGGCCGGGTTATCAGACCATGTGTACCGGCGTGGAAGATCCTATCCAGTTCTATGTCCGCTTGCAAACCGAAGCGTTTGGTTCGCTCTCCATTATTAAAAAGGCCGACAGCGATATATCGGTGGCGGGCTGGCAGTTTCACGTGGAGGGCAACGGCGTCAATATGGACGTGACGGTAGACAGCCAGGGCCGGTTCAATATCCCGGAATTAAAACCTGGCTGGGTAACGGTATCGGAAATTAATGTCCCGGACTATTACCAAAAGCCCTCCAGCCAACGGGTGGAGATCATTGCCGGCCAGACTACGGAGGTCCAGTTTTATAACCGTTATCTGAAAGGCGCTTTAAAAATCCATAAGGATTCGGAAGGCGGGAAGATGACAGCAGGCGTCCAGTTTAGGGTGACCGGCGTTGCCGATAACGGCAAAACATATAACCAGATCCACACGGTCAATAGTTCAGGCGATCTGCTGGTGGATGGGTTATATACCGGGTCATACACCGTATCCGAGGTGGGCCTTCCCGGCATTGGGATCCCCAGCTGGATCGCCGCCCCCGCGTCTCAAACGGTGCGGGTCAACGCCGATCAAACCAGTACGGTTACCTTCTACAACGCTCTCAAACGGGGATCCTTAGAGATCCGAAAACAGTCGGAAGACGGACAGTTTATCGAAGGGATCGGCGTGCGTGTCTATGGTACAGCCGACTGTGGTGAGATATATGACAAAACCTTCTATACCGATTCGTCAGGCCGCATTTTTGTGGATGGGTTACTGGAAGGAACGTATTTTACTCAGGAGCTCGCGGAAACGGTTAATCCCGCCTATTATGTGGCCGCCACCCAGATCGTTGTGATCGAAGCGGATGAAACCACCCAAACGCAGCTGTACAACAAGCTCAAGCGGGTGCCGCTGCGGATTATCAAGGAATCCTATAACGGCAAAAACTTGGAAGGCATTCAGTTCTTGGTGAAAGGCATTACAGCAGTCGGCTCCGAGTGGGAGCACATCTATACCACAGACAAGGATGGGATCATCGACGTGCCGGAGGATGCTGCGGATGCGCCGCCGGCAGGGTCATATACCATCACCGAACTGGAGTCCAGCGCCAATGTGGGATACATCATTCCCACTGAAAAGCATGAAACATTTACTTATGGGGATAAGGTAGAACTTTATTTCTATAACGCACCGAAAACCGGCTCGATCCGGATCATCAAAACCGACGATTTGGGAAACCACTTTGTAGAAGGGATCGAATTCCGTTTACAGGGCATCAGCCTGACCGGGGATACCATTGACCGGACCGCCGTTACCTCGTCATCAGGGATCGCGGATTTTCTGGAAGTGCCGGAAGGGATTTACTCTATATCCGAGGAGGACGGCGTCCCGCTGTTTTTTGTGCGGCCAGATCCGGAAGAAGTACAGGTCGTCTATGCGCAGACCACCGAATATACAGTGGAAAACAAAGCGAAACGTACCGACCTGCACATCATTAAAACCAGTACCGATATGGAGAATATCGCCGGGATCCCCTTCCGCGTGATTGGGATGCCTCTGGCCGGTCCTGAGTTTGCCGTGGATGAAATCTATTATACCGATTCATCGGGCCGGATAGACCTGGAGGGGCTGTTGGAAGGCCACTATGCGGTTTACGAGTTGGACTGTGAGGCCACGATCGGCTACGTCAAGCCGGGCGTCCAGGAAGTCACGCTGGAATACGGAAAACCGGCTACCGTGGAGTTCTTCAATAAGCTGATCGAAAATGAAATCCGGATTGTCAAGTACGACGGATATAACAACCAGCCGTTGGAAGGGTTCCTGTTCGGCATATTCAGCGCCGATGAAACCGAACTTGCCAGGGGACGTACCGATCAAAACGGCGAGTTGTCCTTTTTTGTGCCATACGGCACGGGCTATTTCATCCGGGAATTGGAGGGAAAAACAGGGTTCCTGCCTCTGGAGAGCGACATCCCCTTTGACGTTGTGGAGGATGGTATTACCCAGACATTCCCCATCGTGAACGAACGGGTGCCCTGCAACATCAGCGTATACAAAACGGATACGATCACCGGAGAACCGGTGCCGGGTGTTACGTTCGGCCTGTTCGACGAATCCGGTGCGTTGGTAGAAGAAGCCACCAGCGGCCCGGACGGCTATGCGCATTTTGCAGAGCCGCAGGTGTGGGGGCAGAAGTTTCAGGTAAAAGAGTTGTCCGTTCCGGAAGGGTATCTGCTCTCCCAGGAGATTGTCACGATTGAGATCGAGCCGGGCGAAACAGAGATCGTCATCGAAATGGAAAATGACCGTGCGCCATGCAGGCTTACGATCCATAAGACAGACGGGACGACCAAAGAGCCGATGCCGGATATAGAGTTTGGCCTGTATGACCAGAATGGAGACCTTTTGCAAAGCGGGCTGACCGATCAAAACGGCGACCTTGTTTTTGATGGCCTGATCTGGGGCTTTTCCTACGAAATCCGGGAATTGACAGAAGACTTGCCGGGATACTATCCGCTGGAACCGATCCCGGTGACGGTCAATCGCGGGGACACTGAAATTGCAATAGAAGCCGTCAATGAACGAATCCCGTGCGAAATCAAAGTGTACAAGACAGACGGGGTGACAAAGCTCCCTCTGTCCGGCGCTGTATTCGGCCTGTATGACCAGGATGGAAATCTGATCGAGGAAGCTGCCTCTAACGAAACCGGCGTTGTAAGCTTCACGCCGCAGGTCTGGCGGGAGGACAAGACATTTTCCATCAAGGAGATCTCTGTGCCCGAGGGCTACTTGATCGCTGACAAAACCGAAGAATTCACGATCTTGCCAGGAGACACCCTGTTGGAATTTGCGTTTAAAAATGACCGCGAGAAAACGGAAATCTCTGTGTATAAAACCGATAAGGAGACGAATGAGCCGCTTGCCGGCGTAGTGTTTGGCCTTTACGACCAGGACGGGAATCTGATCGAGGAATCCACGTCCGATGAAACAGGATTCGCCTATTTCACCCCGCGTATTTGGGAAGAAGACAAAACCTTCACAATCCGGGAGATTTCCGTACCGGCGGGTTACCTGCTCTCCGATACTGTACAGGAATTTCAGATTAACCCTGGGGACACTGCGCTGGAATTTCAATATGCGAATGAGCGCCAGGAAACCGAAATGATCGTGTATAAGGTGGACAAGGATACCAAAGCGCCACTGGCCGGTGCAGTGTTCGCTTTATATGATCGGGATGGGAATCTGATCGCGGAGGCAGAGTCCGGTCCGGATGGCATCGTCACATTCCGGCACATCTGGGGTTCGCCCTTTGAAATCCGGGAATTGACACCGCCGGAAGGATATAAAGCCTCCGACGCCGTGATTTCGGTAGACTTATCCACCTTCCAGCCCTCTGTTACCTATACCGTGGAAAACGAGAAGATCCCGGATAACCCCCATACAGGCGAACAGTCGCCCTGGCCGTTGTTTGCACTAACTTTCCTGTCCGGCTGCGGAATGTTGGCTGCCGGGAGGATCAGAAAAACCTATAAAAAGAAAGGAAGATAAACCGTCATGAGAAAGTATTACGTATCCTATGTGGACTTTGCGGAATTCCGCAATGTCACCGCTGATGAAAGCCAGCTGGAAGCAGCCGAAAAGGCCCTGCACGACGCCGGGTATCTTATGGATTCCGGCAAAGCGGATACTCATGCCATCAGCGAGTTTGTAGGAAATATCGCGCCCCACTTTTGCCAGAAGCTGACCCGGCGGCTCCATTACCGGCCGGGCGGCGCTGGTACGGTAAGGGCCACGCTGGAAAAGCTGATGGCGCAAAAAGAGTATACCGCTGTGTATTTATATCTGACGCTGATGTACGGATACATTCAGTGGAAGGTTCCGGAGCCGATGATTCTTTGCTCCGGAAACCCCAACACACTCAAAGCGCTTTGTATCAGCTTTTTAGCCTGTGTGCAGGAAAACATCCCGGAGGGCGAGGAGGAAGAATCTGACGATGAAAGCCCTGACGACAGCGAATAATGGATTTTTACAGAAACCGGCTGTCAAGAAAGCGGTTCGCGTCCTGCTTTGTCTTTGTATGTTAACAGCATTGTTTTGCCTGCCCGTGTTGGCAGCTGACGGGACGGCTTCCGGCGGCGAAGCGCAAACGGATATCTGGCAGGCCGGGGAAGACATGATCAAGGATGTGTATAACCACATTGCCACCATCTCTACGGCTTTAGCCGCCCTCATGTCTGCTGTTGCAGTCATCGGCGCTAAAATGTCCAACAACCAACACAAGGTGGATGCCGCCTGGGACTGGCTCAAACGCATCTGGATCGCCTGGGCCATTATCAACGGGATCGGAGCCTTTATCGCGTATGTCAAGCCGCTTTTTGACGGATATACCACATTCTAGAAGGGAGGCGGGTTTTAGGTGCTGAATGGGATTCTGAAGGGCCTGTTCCAGTGGCTGTACGGGATGTTTTTAGACCTCATTTCCTATGCTGCAAACGCTCTTTTGTCTGTGATGAATACAGACTTAACCTACTTTGAAACCAACGTCCCCATATTTAAGACGATGTTTCCGGTCATGGTTTCGATTGGCTGGGGGCTGCTTTTGGGAAACTGCGCGTTTCAGGCCCTTAAAGCCATGGCCTCCGGTCTGGGCTTTGAGGGGGAATCCCCGGCGGTCTTACTGATCCGCACCGGCATTTTCGGATTCCTTCTGTGCTTTTCCCGCCCCATCTGCGATATTGGCCTGGGGCTTGGCAAATCCGTCATGACCTTGATCGGGATGCCGTCGGATATATCCTTGACCTTTCCAGAGGATACGGCGTTTTCCGGCCTGGATACCAGCTGGATTTTAGTGATTATTTTAGGCATCATTTTAGGCGTCCAAATTATTAAACTGTTCTTTGAGGTCGCCGAACGGTATGTGGTTGTAGCGGTACTGACGCTGTGCGCTCCTTTGGGTATAGCCATGGGTGGCAGCAAAGCCACCAAAGATATTTGGATCGGTTTTATGAGGACATTCGCTTCGATGATACTTATGATGATTATGAACCTTGTCTGTCTGAAACTGATCCTGTCGGCGCTGTCGGTGATGCCCTCCGGCGCCATGATACTGCCCTGGTGCCTCCTGATTGTAGGGATCGCCCGTGTCGCCCGTAAGATCGACAACCTGATCAGTAAAGTGGGGTTAAACCCTGCCATTACCGGCGATCCGCTGGGGAAAGGCGGCCATATGATGGCAGTTACCATGGCGGCCCGCACCATTATTTCCGCTGCCGCCAAGGGTGGAAAGGGCCGCTTTGGCGGAAAGACAGCCGGCGGTACGGTCAATAATGCCGGCCAAACGTATGCGTATACCGCTGCATCTTCCCAGTCCGGGTTTAACGCCGATACCACTGTGCAAACCGGCGGTACATCCGCCACCGGGAATACATCCAATACCCAGAGCCAGCGCACCGACCAGTCTACCCGGTTTGGAGGCAGCAATACGACGGCGGCCAATACGTCCCAGCAGACGTCGCGGTTTGGCAGCAGCGCCTATGCCTCGGCAAATATGCAGGCATCCGGTTATGCCTCCGCCAATACCGCTGTCAATGCGCAAAATCTGTCCTCAGGCCAATATTCACAGGGCGCGTCCAATGTCCATTTCGGCGGCGGTACGACCGTCAATACCAACCGGTTCGGCGCAGTCAATACTGCTTCCAAGCCGGCCAGCCCTGCTGCGGCGGATACAGCTAAAGCAAAACCACCGATCCCCTCCGCAGGGAAACCGGCGGCAGGAAACGGCGCTCCCGCCGCACAGGCGGCCGCTGCCAAGGGGGATCCGGGAAAACAGACAGTGCAAACCGTAAAACCGTCTGCCGGTGGTATGGACACAAAGGCACAGCCAGGGAAACCGCAGCAAACCACTGCGGCCCAGACGCCGGGGAAATCCGCGATGCCGGGAAAAGATGGACAATCTGCAAAACAAGCGGCTACATCTCCGGCCATCCGGCAAAATACCAAGCCGTCCATGCCGTCCACAGCACAGACAAAAACATTCAAACCGGAATCCGGGTTCCGGCAGTCGATCAAGACACCGCCGCAGAATATTCCAAGGCCTGCGGGCAGTGCGGCCGGAAAGCCAGTCGCTTTCGACAGCCCCGGAGAGGAAACATCTGCGCCGCCTGACGCCGCAAAGGAGGAAAAGGAGCATGAGTAAGCCTTTATCCCAACATCTGAGTAATCTGGCGCAGCATACCAAGGCCATCTACGACATTATTAAGGCAGCAATCAGCAGTGGGCTGCATGGTGCGGCCGTGGCGGCAGTAAAGCACTACTGGCCGCAGATCCTTGTCATTGCCATCTGCCTGCTGCTTCTTCCGGTCATCCTGTTTGCGGCCCTTCCATCTATGCTGTTTGGGTTTGGCGGCAGCGATGACGCAGAAATAGCGGCCATGAATAGCGGTGCTGCACAGCTGCGCGGCTATTACACGGATTATCAGGATTACATGGAAGAATATGTGGAGGAATTAAAGCTGCGATTTTCCGATGGGGTATCTTCTACAGCGGCATCCAGCGAAAATACCACCGGCACTGCCGCACCCGATACGGTATCCCAGATCACAACAGAGAAGATCTCTTACAAAGTCCGGGTTATGGGAAAACCGATGGATCGGGAGTGGTTTATCGCCTTCTATTCGGTGGCGCATGAAAATGACCTGACACATATGAACGAGCAAACGATCCGTGATTTTGTGCCCAAGTTAATACGCTACGAGATTCGGGACGATGTGCTGCTGGAGTCGTCTACAGTATCCATGCCGTGGATGCCGACCGTTTCCCAACCGGAACAGCAGCCAACAGGAAAACCGGATTCCCTGTCCCAGCCGTCCAAAACGGAGACCAGTGAATATCCTACGTCAAACCTTCCGGTCAAAGTCAAGTTTGTGACGATATCGTATTTGACGCCGGAAGAATACATGGCGGAACTTTCGGCAGAAGACCGCAACTGGGCGGAACTTCTCCATCAGTCCCTGATAGACGGCGGGGCAGATGTATTTTCATCAAAAGAGGAGGATGTAAGTGGAACCAATTCATAAAAACAATATCGATCATGATATGCGGAAGTTAAAACGCTATGAGCGAATCACCATAGGGGTGTTATGCCTGATCATCCTTGTAAATCTGGGGGTTATGCTGTTTTTGCTTTTCCATCAGGGCACGCAGGATGTGTTCAGCTCATTTTTGTTCCCCCGGCTGGCTGCTTCCGATCCCGCCGGGGTACAGGACGGCGCATTGCCGGACACTGATCCGGAAGAGCTGGCCAGACGGGTGCAGGAAAAGGCGGATGAACAGAAAATGAGCGTACATATCAACAGCAATCCGGTATTTGATGCTGCCTGCAAGGAAGGCAATATCCGTATTGAGAACCCGCAAAACAGCTACTACCACCAGCAGGTCAAAATCTATTTAGAAGGAGAGGAGGAACCCGTCTATGAATCACCCGTCATAAAGCCAAACCAGTACATTGAATACTGTGCCCTGTCCCGGCAGCTGCCGTCTGGGGATCACAAAGCGGTCGCCTATTTCTACGCCTTAGATCCTGAAACGGGACAAACCATCGGTCAGGCCGGGGCGCAAATCACAATTACAGTAAAATAACCATCATGTTTATTATTGGAGGAATTTGAGTATGAAAACATTGAAAAAAACAATTGCGGCTTTCATTTGCGTGTTATCGGTAGGTCTTTTATCTACAACGGCTTTTGCGGAATCCATGAATACCGATATGCCAACCACGATTCCGGTGAATGGTGTTGTACAAACGGTAGACATTGCAGCATCCTTTACCATTGCGCCAGACTTTATCATTAATCCGGCGGCAGAACCGGGCAGCCAGTTTACAAGTCCGACATTGACGTTTACCAATGACTGCAATGCGCCGCTGGATGTGACGGCCCTCAAGATGAGCTCACTGAATGTATTTGAGGAACCGGAAAATGACAGTCCGCATGTATCTGCACCGGACAAATTTGAGGACTGGTCGAAGCTTGGCAAAGAAGAAACCTTAAAATACATAGCCTTTGCTCTGATCCACCCCTCCGGCGAAGGCGATGAACAGACCACCACCTGGTTTGCCGATGAAGATGAAGAAGCGCCGTTTTTAATTGGTACTTTATCGCCAAACGGCAGTTTTGATACCACCTTTGACGCCAAGTTTGGTCTGGCCTGGGAACAAGAAAGAGAGCTGCATTATAACCTGGTTACCATGATCGCACTGGCCGAATAAGATGGATGACCCTGGCCGCGGTTTTGCCGCGGCCAGGATATTTGAAAGAAGGTGACGGATTTGGAACCTGCGATTATCCCGACCAATTATACCAATGCCGGCAAAATTTTGGGGCTATTTGAGATTCGCAACATCATTGAAACCCTTTGTATGCTGATCCCGTTGGCATTGTTTGTTTTTTCTTTTGCGGCCCTGTCGCTGACAACAACGGTAATCGTGTTTTGCATCCTGTTAGTGCCTGTAGGCGGCTTTGGGCTGATGGGGATACAGGGGTACAGTCTCTTTGAATTTATTATGCTATATGTCCGATGGCGGCGGAGCCGGCGGATCATTATCTATCACGGCATGGAGGTGAAAAAGTAAGTGTCAAAGCTCAAGCAGCTGATTTTGGGCAGCCCGAAATCCCAATCCAAATCAGGCAAGAACAGCCCTCGTGGCTCAGACCTGATTCCCGTGACGGATATCCGGGACGGCGTTGTGATCACCGCAGATAACCGGTACTTAAAAATCATTGAGATCCTTCCCACTAATTTCAGCCTGAAATCCGCCGTGGAACAGCAGAACATCATTTATTACCTGGCTTCTTATCTGAAGGTAGCGCCTTCTTCTCTGCAAATCCTGATCCGAACCCGGCGTGCCGACGTGGACGCCTATTGTGCACAAATGGAACGGTGCTACCAGCAGGAGATCAACGAGGACTGTAAGGCCATGATCTGGGAGGACGCTCAGTTAGTCAACTACTTAGCGGCAACCGAGGCGGTCAGCCGGAAATTTTATATTGTCCTCCCTTATCAGGGCACATCCACTGATTTTGCAGAGATTTCTAAGGAGCTGGCCGTACAGGCGGAAACAGCTTATCAGTATCTTTCTTACTGTGGGCTGGAAGTGGTCCGGCACGAGGATTATGACCGGTTTACTTTTCAGGTGTTGTACTATTCGGCGCGGCTGGAAGCGCCGCCGGACAACGCGGCCGGTTATCTTACCCCGGTGGTAGGCTCGGAAACAGATGGACCGGAAGATGGGCAGCTCCAGCTTTGTGAACTGCTCACGCCTACCGAGATAGGCACCATCAACAAACGGTACGTTTGTATGGATGGGGTCTATCGGTCGTATTTCTATCTGTCCGGTTATCCCACGCAAAACCCCTGGGCCTGGCTGTCCCCTTTAGTGGACGCCGGGGATGGGGTTTCGGTCAGCTTCTTTCTGCGCCGCCAACCAAAAGAGCAGGTCGTACAGAAAATTTCCAAAACAACTATGCTCAACCGGTCTAGGATGCGGGATGTAGGCGATACCCGGGGTGATTACGAAGAACTGGACGACGCCATCAATTCGGGGCTGTACATTAAAGAACAGCTCAACCGGGAAAACGAAGAGCTCTATTACATGAATACGCTCATTGAGGTGTGCGCCGGGGACGAAGAAACGTTAAACGCCCGTATCCGGCAGGTGGAGACCCTTTGCCGCAGTCATTCCTGGCTGCTGCGTCCGGCGCTTTACAGGCAGGCGGAATGCTTCCGGTCGATGTTACCGCTGGATTCGCTGGATACAAAGATCTATACCCATTCCAAGCGCAACATCCTGACGCAAGGGGCGGCAAAAGCGTTTCCGTTTTCCAGTTATGAGCTTTGCGATGATACCGGCGTATTGCTGGGCATCAACCTGTATAACAGTACGGCGGTGATCTTAGATAACTTCAATACCGATCTGTATTCCAACGGCAACATGGCGATTTTCGGTATGTCCGGTGCGGGGAAGACTTACACCCTCCTGCTTTTAGCCATGCGGTACCGGATGCTGGGCGTGAAGGTAATGATTATCACCCCGGAAAAGGGCTTTGAATACCGGTCGGTTTGCGATGCGATCGGCGGGCAGTATTACCGGATATCCCCTGGTTCCGCTGACTGTATCAACTTAATGGAGATACGGCGGACGACGCTGGATATTGACGAAAACCTGCGTGGAAACGAACTGCGGCAGGATTCCGTGCTGCTGGATAAGGTGCAGCAGATACACACCTATTTATCCCTGCGATACCCGCAAATGACGCCGGAGGAAAGCTATCAGCTGAATATTGCGATCTTAGCCTGCTATACGACCTTTGGCATTACCAAGGATAACGCTTCGCTGTTAAATCCTGACGGCAGCTTTAAAAGGATGCCGGATTTCACCGATTTGCTGGTGTTTTTACAGCAGTACCCTGTCTTAAAAAATCTCGCTCTGATGGTACAGGAACAGATCGAAATGGGTATGGGAGGGCAGACGAATGTTGACCTCCACTCGGACTTTATTGTCCTCGATACTTCCGGCGCGCCGAAAAAGGAGTTAAGCCCCTGCACCTATATCGCCACTTCCTTTATTAGAGACGAAATCAGCCGGTCCCGCACCCGTAAAAAGGCGGTGATTGGCGATGAGCTCTGGAAGATCGCCGGGGATGCGGAGAATGAAGCGGCGGCGGATTTTGTGGTGGAGCTTGTGAAAACCGTCCGTGGCTATGGCGGGATCTTTATCTCCGCGACGCAAAATGTCATCGACTATTTTGCATTGCGGGATGGGAAATTTGGCGACGCGCTTCTAAATAACAGCCGGCTCAAGCTCCTGTTACAGATGGAAGAGGCGGAAGCATTAAAGGTTCAGGAAAAGCTGGGCCTTTCCGATGAAGAGACCATGCAGATCATCCGCAGCGGCCGGGGGCAGGGGCTTTTATGTGCCGGTCCAAACCGGGTTTGTGTTGAAATCCGGGCTTCACAAACTGAGCATGACCTGATCACCACCAGCCGGACAGATCTGGAAAAGCGGATCAGGCTAGCAGATGAATAGCAAAAACGGCCTGCTTCCTAAAGCAGACCGTCTATTTGCTAAATCAAATTATGCCATTCGCGTCGATTGTAGAGAATACGAAATACATGAACGGTATGATGAGATTCATCGACAATATAAAAAGCAATATAGTTTTCAACAGGAATTTTCCGAACGCCCATTGAACGATAGGGTTCCTCATCAATCAACGCATACCGCAACGGCATATTAGAAAGGGATAATACTTGTTCTTTGATCGCCGCATAAATTCTTTTAGCACCGGCAGGCTCTAACAGGGTTTCGCTGATATATGTGAGTATTCCGTACAAATCCCTTTCTGCTGTTGATTCAATAACAACATCATATTTCATCAAAGCCGAACTTCTCCTCTACATCGGCAAAGACATCAGCTGCTTTGCGCCCTTTGCCTGCCTGTATATCGGACAATCCTTCATCAAGTAAGCGGTGCAGCTCACTTTTCCCGCAAAGCCTTTCATATTCGCTGTTGGAAAGTATCACCAAATCGCCAGTGCCGTTCTTTGTAATAAAGACTGGTTCATTGTATCTGTGGCAGAAATCAGATATTTCATTGTATTTGTTGCGAAGATCAGAGCTTGGACGAATGGTTGCCATAACGGTACCTCCTTATGCCATTCACTATATGCATATTATATCAAAATATTGATAAAAAGTCAATGGCGTAAAAAACTGCTGCGATCGCTCCTCACTTTTTGACATTAAAGCCGGTTAGATCTTGAAAACAAGTGAAGCCTGCTGAACAACAATAGCGCTTCCTGTGTCGTTTTTAAGCTAAGAAAATGCTTCAGAAAAAAGCCGAGAAAATATGGGGAAGTGTAAAACACACCGTTTCAGCCGTACCATGCTCTAACCCCCCTAGCTTTTTATTGCATCAATAGTATATCACAAAATTCCGGCTTTATCGACGAATGATTTCACAAAATTCCTTATGTATTAGAGCGTAAATTCACATAATTTCCGTTTTTGGCGCATGTGATAATGACAACATAGAAAATTTTTAGCCATCTTCCAGATCAAGGGGCCGAACTTTCTGCGAAGCAGCCTTACGGCTCATCAGAGCTTGACCCTCTGACTTACAGTTATTGTATCACGGGCAACTCTAAGCCTGTTGACTACACGGAGTGAACTAAGCAGATACACTTAAAAATCATCTGCAAATCTTATTATAGAGGACTGATTGTTATGGAATACCATGCTCCTAATCAATCACCGCAAAAATCAGAACAAACACTGCAAAAAATTCAGCGTCAGGCAAATTGGCTTTTGTTTTTATCGGTTGTTACGATCCTGTTGCTGCTTTTTTTCTATGTATGGTGTTGGCTTTTTCCTGCCTGCACATGCAGCCGGTGTATGCCCTGCGCGGCCACCGCTGCGCAAGCGGATGAGATTTTTACAGGAGAACTCCCGAACCTATCTGAAGAAGAAAAGCAAAAGCTGACAAGTCAAAATTCAGTTTCAGACTTTACGGTGCAAGCTGTTTCCATAGGCACGATCAAGCCGGAAACCAAAGAATTGCATTTGACTGTTGCCAACCCTAAAGTGAATCAGCAGGATTGCCGTTTTCGGGTCGTCATTGAGGGAGAAACCGTCTATATCTCTCCTGTGTTGTCCCCTGACAGTTATATGACCACGGAAACGCTGTCCGAGCCGATATCCTCCGGCACCTATCCCGCACAGGTAGAGTATCTCATATTGGATCAGGACGGGAATATATCCGGAGAAATGGTTGTGGAGGTGACGATCCAATGTAAGTGACGATTTCCTACATCAAATATACATGCAAGCACGACATCCCACCAAACATCAAAGTAAAGTCCAATGGTATTAAGTCAAGAGGGTGATGCAAGAAAAAATGAGCAAAAAGGCGCAAGAAGTGGAATGCAGGCAGCAAAAAGGCAACACCAACCTAAGCCCTGCCTCTGTGGAATTTTGAAA
>CALWBC010000376.1 GCA_944375755.1 uncultured Mediterraneibacter sp.
CCATGGCGCCGGAGAGGAGGATGGCAAGGAGTTTCTTCTTGTTCATGGGGAATTAACCTTCTTTCCGAGGAATGCGGAATGGTGGAACATCCCGCAAAAATTTGCCTTATTATAGTATCACTTTAAATGTATAAGGTCAAGAGGAATTTTTATGGGAGGATAAGGAGGGGGTGATGGTAGGAGGAAAAACCACCCCCGAGCCGGGAAGGGCTCGGGGGTGGGAACACGGTAGGGTGTTTTTAGAACGGATGAAAGATTACTTACTCAACGATTTTGTATGCATAGTAAGCCACATCGTCGCCATTGGCCAGTGCAATTACGATATATCCATCCTTGCTCAAGCCATCCAGAGTAGTTTTTTCACCACTGATGGGAGCCCAAGTAGCATCAAAATCGAGGGCCTTTGCAGCGGTTGCACCGCCTGCGATCTGAATTTCGCCGTACAGATTGGTACCACCAGCATTAGGCTTTGTGGTGATAGTCATCTCATACGTGCTAACTACCTTGCTCAGGTCAATTGCTGTAGCATGATCAACAGCAGTGCTCAGATCGGCATATCCAGTGGTAATTGCTTGTTGTTCTCCATTCATAGAAACGGTATCAAGCATGCCAAGGGCGGTGTTGACATCGGGGGTGTGGACGGAAATCTTGACATCTTTATTGGCCCAATCAGAAGTCACAGTGATCTTATCAAGTTCTCCCAGAACAACGGGGGTACCGTTGTTGAAAGAAATCTCATAGATGTCTTTCTGAACAGGAATGGTGGAGCCGACATACAGGTGCAGATTATTATCCGTTTCACCTCTAATAGTGACAGAGTTAACATCAATGTAGTCAACATTGCCATCCTCGGCCTCGGTCACGAAGACAGCCTCGGTGTCGCCGTTTACGACAACAGCATAACCGGTAGCGCAGTCGTTCACGTCCAGGTTGGTGGTACCGCCTTCGGGGAAGTCCTCCACCAGGGCAAAGACGCCGGTCTCAGGCAGAGAGAGGTTTTCACCGTTCTGATCGTTCCACTCATAGATGTCGAAGCTCTGACCATTCTTAGCCAGATGCAGGTCGCCGAACTTCACCACGTTCCCACCGACGGGCAGCAGAGCGTTCACAACGGTGCCGTTGACATCCAGGGTGTGGTATGCCCAAATATGGTGAGCGGAGTCACCCCAAACAGGCATCTTGATCTGGGTGGTTACCTGGATCGCCTCACCAGCGGAGTTGATGGCGTCATAGGTGTAGGTGTAGTCACCATCCACCTTCTGAGAGGTGTAGTCGCTGAAATCTTCCACGTAGCAGTAGTCCACGAAGGTGTCAATGTGGCCGCGGATGTTGATCATGTCGGCCTCACCGAACTTGTTCACGTGGGTGTCACCAGCAGCAACAGCGTCCATCTGATGGACCGTCTTACCGTCGATGTCAGCCAGGGCGTCCTCGCCGGTCAGCACGCCGTACACGGGGATGACCCAGCCGAAGGTGCTGCCAATCGCAGTGTCGGCAGTATCGGTGTAGTAGAAGACAACCAGGTCTTCGTCCACGTTGTAGGTGTTGTTGTCGACAGTAACCAGATCACGGTCCGTCTGGACAGTAGCCTGCGCATCAACGTAGTCATAAGTGTATGCCAGGACCAGCTCACCGTCTTCGTTGATGTTGTAGCTCACCACATCGCCGACAGCGATGTTACCATTCACATACGGATCATTATCGGGGTGGTTAGTATCGTTCTCAGGGCCAAAGTACTTGGCAAAGTCAGCGTCGACCTTGGCAGTCTCCACAGTGTTCTCCTCAGTCAGGAACTTGACATAGAGGTCGCCAACATTCAGGCCGCCCTGGGGTCTCCAAGTCAGGTCGCCCTCAAAGGCGCCGGTCTTGTAGACGTCATAGTCCAGGATCAGGCCGTAGCCAGTGGCAGTCTCACCGGCCTCTTCATAGGCACGGATGTTGCCATAGGCATCCTGATAGTAATTGTAGTACTTGCCGTTCCAGTCAGCGCCAGGCTGATAGGTGTCACGAATGGTTGCAAACTGATTCAAATCGGGGTCACCGGCATAGTTGATCCCAGAAACCATGTAAGCGGCATCGCCGATGGTAGCGGTCTCGTCCTTGGTGTTCAGGCCGGTGACATTGCCGGTAACGAAAGCGGCCTTCTCCAGGTAGGTGCCGCCGTCAATGTTGATGGCCAGAACCACGTCGCCCTCGGCGGCAGCGTCATAAGCAACGACCTTGTCCTCAACAGCCATGTCGTTCAGGAGAATGTCACCGTCATCGTCGATGTTATCGATGAAGGTCAGGGTGTCAATCTCGGTCAGGACATACTCATAGTCGCCATCGTTGTTGTTATCAATGGCCTTGATCATGATACCCTTATCGAAGGTGGCGCCATCGGCCTTGTCATAGTTGACGAAGTACTGGGTACCACCGTTGGTAGCATCGGCCCACTCATCTTCCTGATCGTTGGTCAGGTCGGCAGCGCGCAGGTTGCTCCAGTCGGTGATATCAGCCAGGGAGGCGGGAGTGCTCACGGCGGTCTCGTCGGCGATCCACACGTTGACCTTCTCGCCGATGATGGAGGTGTCGGTGGTCAGGTTGTAGGTGACAGAGCGACCAAAGTTGTTGACCAGCTCGGTCTTGCCGGTATCCAGAGCCTTGGAGCCATACAAGTCAGCGATCTCGTTGGCCACGATGGTGCCCTCAGCCTCGAACAGCTTGAACTCGTTCCAGCCCAGGGTGGTCTTGTTCTGCTGATACCCAAAGGCGTTGGTGTACTCCACGGTGGGGACGATCATGGCCCGGAAGATGAGCTCGGCAACCAGCTCACGGGTAGCGGGCTGGCCCAGGGTAGCGTCCTGCACATTGTCCAGGATACCCAGGGACTCCGCAGTGGAAGCGGTGCGGATTTCCCAACCGGAACCGGTGAACTCATCGTTCTGGTCATAGCCCACAGCGCGCAGGATCATAGCCAGGACCTGATAGCCGGTGACGTTCTTGTTGGGACCAAAGGTGGTGGGGGTGAAGCCCTTGATCAGCTCGGCGTTTCCGCAGTAGTTGACATAGCCGGCGAACCAATCGGTAGACTGCACATCATCAAACTTGTCGTAGTCAGAATAGATGTCAGTCTGGGAATCGGTGACATCTCCGGTAGCAGCACGATAAATCAGAGTTGCCACCTGAGCGCGGGTGATGTTACGCTGGGGCAGGAAGCTGCCGTCATCGTAACCTTGCATGACCTTCAGGTTGGTGAGAACCTCTGCCGCCTCAGCATACTGAGGGGAGAAATCGTCCTCATCGGTGAAGGCCGCCCCAGTGCCCATGACCATGACAGACAGCAGCATAGCCACGCAAAGCACCAGGCTCAGAACCTTCTTC
>CALWBC010000377.1 GCA_944375755.1 uncultured Mediterraneibacter sp.
ACCCACCGGGACCAGAAGGTCCTCCACTCCAACATGGCGAAGCTGACGCCCCGGGGCCAGCGGGCCGCCGCAAAGCGGTTGGGGGCGGGTGGCACTGCAGAGAGAGACAAACTTGCCGCCGGAGATCTCGACGGCGAAACGAGGGAGGACTGAGAGAACGAACAGAAGAAAAAACCACCCCCGAGCCGGTGAGGGCTCGGGGGTGGGAACGTTGGGGAACGTTATTGGGGGGCGGATTGTTTTACTGAGCAACAGTGTAGTTGGTCACATGATAAGCTACATACACAGGTGCGTTACCACCCTGCGGGGTCATCTGCAGAACAACTACAATACCATCAGTAGTATCCTGACCACTCATAGGAACGAAGATGTTGTAAGCTCCCGTGCCAGAGTCCTGCTGGTACGTCTGTACATCCGACCCGTTGAAAGCATCACTACCAGCTTTCAGAGCAGAGGCAGTATCAGCAAAGGTTACTACCTTAACTCCTTCGGGAAGGTAGATTGCACCGTTGTCGAAGTAGACACGCATACCGTTGTGCTGGAGGAGGTTGGCGTCAATAACATTCTCTTCGGCCACTGCATCTGTATATCTATAATACACATCCGAAGGCTCCGTCACAAAGTTGGTGTCATCTGTGAATGTCACTTTTTCAACGGCATCGCTGATGATGTTCCAGCCGTCGATGGTGATGGTCCACTCGGCTCTTGCAGGTTCGGCGCACTGACCGTTACACTCGGTGGTCACAGTGACCTTGTAGGTATCACCCTTGGCAACATTAGGCAGAGTCACAGTGCCGTCTGTATTCGGGGAGATGACAGTAGATGCACCCTTGGTAGTCTCTGTCACTACCATGGTGGCATACTGGCTGGTAGCATCCATCTTAACAACCAGGTCCAGCTTACCATCGTCGTTCTTATCGTTGATGGTGTAGGTGTAATTCTGACCATCCGGGTCATCTGCATCGGGGATCAGAGCACCATCCGCAACGCCCTCAGCGGGGGTCACAGTGATGGTGTTGGTCTGTTCCAGCTTGGTGCCGACATAGACAGTAGCAGTGTTGTTGAACTGATTACCCACAACCCAGATGCCGTAGTTGCCAGCTTTGATGGCGTCAGCCAGAGTCATCTCATAAGCTGCGTCGGTGTAGATGACCTCATCGGCGTTGGTCACGTTGTAGGACAGATCCTGATCCTTGATGAGCAGAGTATTGCCGGTCAGCACCAGGTTAGCACTGGAGGTGTTCTCCAGGTAGTTCGCCTCGGTGCCAAGGGCCTGAGTATCACTGTCGGTGTTCTCGCTCACCAGTTCGATATCAGTCAGATACCCATAGTCTGCGCTAGTGGTATCCTTGTCGTCAACCCATGTAGCGCTATACAGCTTGCCCATGTTGTTGGTGAGTTCTTCGGCAACGGCTTCAAGTGCGGTAATCTCGGTGAGCTTGCCGTCCACATAAACTCCTTCCAGAGTCACAACACCGTTCTTGTCGGGAGTGGTGTAGCTGGCATCGTCGGTAGCAAAGACATAGTCTCCGAAGACACTGCTGAAGGTCTTGATATAGACATAGTCGGCAATACCGTCCAGATCTTCGTCGTCGTAGAACACTTCCACAGTCCGGTTATTGTACTCACCCAGGTTGGCAGTGCCAGTGTAGGCAGTATAGGTGCCATTGTCATTTACCAGGAACTTGGTGAGGCTGCTCACGTGAGTCTCAACACTACCGGCATTGCTCATGATGGCGCTGGCATCGACGTCCAGGGTTGCATCGTCCTCATAGCCAATGTTCAGGGTACGGTCGTTATACTGCTCGGTACCCTGCAGGTTCACGGAACCGTCGCTGTTGGTGTCCACGCGGTACATGGCGTAGCCTTCATACAAGCCATTCAGACTGGAGTCCGTGGAAACATGAGCATATTTCCCTGTAAATGCGCCAGTAGTAGCGGAGTCATTCATATAGGGAACCGTATTATTTGCATTCCAGCTGCTGAAGTCGCCGTTACCCTGAGTACCATCGATGGAGTTCACAGTCACGGTAGCCTCGGTGCCATCCATGTAGACCAGGGTGGCCTGGGCATAGCCGGGAGTGCCCTGGATCCAGATCATATCCTTCAACACGGCATAGTTGGAGGTGATCCCAGTAACACCGATCAGGTTGTCGTACTGATCCATCCACCAGTTGAAGTTCTCGGTGCGGTTGGTGCCAGCATCGTTACGGAAGAACTTGACAGCATCGGGGTAATCGGTGCCGTTGACGGTGTGGTAATCGGCATTGGAGTGGATCTTGGTCTGGGCGCCCACGAAGGACTCGGCGGCGGAGACGATTTCCACATACTGCTCAGCATCACCAACGTGCTCAGCCTTACCAGTGTCGATCACCTTGCCATTGGAGTCAGCGTAAGCGTTCACCAGGAGCATATCGCCCACAGCGTAGGTGTAGTTGGTGTCGCTGGTCAGGGTGACCTTGGTGTCCTTGCCATCATAGACGGTAAGAGTCAGGGACGCGTCCTTGGCCACGTGGTTGTTGGCGTCGTACTTCACTTCGGTCACACCAGTCACCTGAGCCAGGAAGGTATCGATAGCCACGATGCACTTCTTATCGTTGCCGTCGACATCGGTGTAAACATAGACTTCCACCAGCTGACCCTGGGCACCGATGTTGTTGTCCTTGATGGCCTTAACCTCAATGGTTTCTTTGCCCGTCTGACCATTGGTGTAGGTATCGAAGACAGTGTCCTTGGTAAGGCCCACATCGTCGGCTACGTCGCACTCAGCAACAGCGGTGGTGTAGGTGGCGACAGGATCGATCTCAATGACGGTCTCCTCATCGCCGGTGTTGTAGGTCCACAGAACCTCGGGACGGCCCCACTCGTCGGCGGAGTCATTCACGGCCAGGTCAAAGACCTGCTCACCCAGGGAAGAAGCGGGGGTGGTGCTGGGACGATACTCACCAGCAGCGAGGGAGTACCGGACGGTGTCAATCTGAATGGCCTCAAAGATCAGCTGGGCCACCAGCTCACGGGTAGCGGGCTCGGCCAGGTTGGTGTCAGGGTTCAGATTGTCCAGCAGGCCCTGCTCACGGGCGGTGG
>CALWBC010000378.1 GCA_944375755.1 uncultured Mediterraneibacter sp.
CTTGTTTTCCCGGCAGCGTAAGCGGCAGGAAAGCGGCGTTTCTCTCCCCGCTTTCCTGCCATCTCACGGCCGTGTCATTCTTTCTCTGATTATAGACATTCTGAGCCTGTTTTACAATGCTTTCCCCGTCTTTTCTTCTATATAATTTTCCGCTTTACTCTGGAACTGAACTGTTTCCGCAGACCGGATACCGGCGTTCTCTGCCGGCAGTTCCACCACTGCCCGGAACTGGTCGCAGTCGATCCGGATATCGAACTCCCCGCCAAGCGCTTTCGTATACGTACTGACGATCGCCAGCCCGAGCCCGTTGCCTTCGCTGCTTCGCGCCTTATCTCCACGCGCAAACCGTTCCACGATATCTTCCTTTGTAAAGTCCATGAAATATCCTGCTGTGTTGGTCATCTCCAGGCAGATCCTTCTGGCGTCTCCACCTGCATTCTTCACATAAGTCTTCACAAAGACCCTGGTCCCTTTCGCGGAATATTTCAGCGCATTCTCCAGGAGATTCTGGCAGATCCGGTAGCAGTACATATTATCCGAGACAATCTCCGTGCTCTCCTCCGTCTTCTGTGTGATGAATTCCAGACCGCTCTCCTTCATCCTGTCATCCATGTCTGCAAAGATCTGGTCGATCAGCCGGTTCATCTCGAAGCGCTCCATCTTCAGTTCCACATTCCCGCTGCTTGCCTTTGCAAGGGAGAAGAGGCTGTTGACCATCTCGCCCAGTTTCCCCGAGCGCTCTGAGAGGACGTCCACATAGTCCCGCATCACATCGCTCAGTTCTTCTTTCTTCATCAGTTCGATGTAACCCACCATGGAAGTGAGCGGCGTCTTCAGGTCATGGGATACATTGGTGATCAGGTCGATCCTGAGCTGGTCGCTCCTGGAGACTTTCTCCAGGCTCTTCCGCTCGATCTCCCGGGCTTCCTCGATCCTCTGGCGGATCAGCGTTTCCTTTTCTTCTTCCGCCTTCTCTGTGACCTCGTCCAGCTTTGCCTGCCAGAACCTTCGCATCCGCCATTCATAGACCAGGAACTGCACCAGGACCGTGATGGTCATCATATATCCCGATACCGGAGAATAGTAGTAGCTGTACCCCTGGACGATAATGATAAGATAGATGAATGCCAGGATGAACGCCGCTGCCCCGATCTTTCTGTCCCTCCGGTCCATCTTCCGCACTTTTTCTTTCCACCCGCCGTATCGGTCCACGCCTTCCGGCATCCAGTTTCCGTATCTGTTTTTCATGATCATATCCACAATCATGACAGAGCCTGCTGCCAGCGACAGATTGCCGAGCACCCCCACGACGATCCCGGAACCGTCCCATAACTCATCCCGGAAAGCGATCAGTGTCGCAATAAAGAACAGTCCCATGAGCAGGAGCGATCCGCCGATCAGTGTGACCACGTCCTGATTCCTCTCCTTAAGTGCTTCCCACTTGCTCTTGTCATCTGTATTTTTCCATTTTGTATCCAATTCCCCACACCACCTTTACGTATCTTGGTTTTTTTGTATCGATCTCGATCTTCTCACGGATATGCCTGATGTGGACCATGACCGTGTTCTCCACCGCGAAACTGGCCGATTCTTCCCACACTTTCTCATAGATCTGCTCCGCTGAGAACACCTGCCCCAGGTTCTCCATGAGCAGGAGGAGGATCTTGTACTCCGTGGCAGTCAGTCTGACTTCCTCTCCCTCTGCGATCGCGATCCTCTGCTTCTTGTCCAGCACCAGCCCGCCGTTGACGATCCGGTCCTCATCCTCTTTTGGCGCCCCGCTTCCCCAGGCATGATACCGCCTCAGGTGAGCCTTTACCCTGGCGGTGAGTTCCGCCGGATTGTAGGGCTTCTCCACATAGTCGTCAGCTCCCAGCATGAGACCTGACACCTTATCGCTTTCCTCTGTCTTTGCCGACAGGATGATCACCGGGATGTGGTATCTCTCCCTCAGCTTCATAAGTGCTGACAGACCGTTCATCTTCGGCATCATCACATCGAGGAGGATCAGATCGATCCGGTTCTCCTCCAGAGCTTTGAGCGCTTCCATCCCATCGTAAGCCTTTACCGTGTTGTACCCCTCGTACTTCAGCAGTTCACTGATGGAATAGACGATCTCTTTGTTATCGTCCACCACCAGGATCGTTTCCTGTTCCATGCATCTCCCCCGTTTCTTCTTTTTGTGTTCATATAGAATATAATAGACGGGGCTTAAAAAAACCTCAACGCAATTCTTAAAAATTTCTTATATACTTATGCCTTCACGTCCTTCTTCCTGAGCCACATCACAGCCGCCCCCGCAAACACCGCGAAAAACACCGCCACGCTCACCAGGAACGGGATCAGGTTTCCTCCCAGCGCATCCTCAGACTTGTTCGAATTCATCCCTGCCATCATAAGAGAATAAGGCCAGTACAGCTCCCATCCTTTATTCATGAAGAGGAATCCCAGGATACTCCCCGCCAGCGCAATGCCGATGGGCACGGCAAAGCTTCGGATGACCATGGACAGAAGGAGCTGCATGGTCCCGATCGCCGCAGCGGCAAGGGTTCCCCTGAGCATCCACAGCACTGTATCCAACGGCGCGGCGCCCGGAAGACCGCAGAGTTTTCCGCAGATCACATACAGGATAAAGACCCAGACCTGGGTAAACAGCGTGACCCGGAAGATCACCGCCAGCTTCCCAAGGAACACATCCCGCACCGGGACCGGAGCGGTCATCAGTACGTTCCAGTTGCTGTTCAGATGTTCCAGCCGCCACAGGTAGGAACAGTACAGCGCGATCAGCGGCGCGTAGAACAGCCAGGAATAAAACAGGGTGAACTGGGTCCACAGAGAATACCATCCCTCCGTCAGAAGCCCCACATTGTTCAGATAATTAAAAGTTCCCATGACCGCCGGGATGATGGGGATAAAAATGCAGGCGCTCCAGATAATGGAATGTTTCAGTTTCAGATTTTCAGCCTTGATACATCGCAGCAGCATCACTCACACTTCCTTTCTCAAAAAGATCTGTTTCCCGATCAGATAGATCACGATCCCGGCAATGAGAAATACGGCAAACCGGGCAGCCGGAAGATGCCGGTAATACAGATACATGGTTTCATCCGTGGTCCTCTGCCAGTCCACAGCGGCGACCGAGAAGATCCCGAAATATCCCCACAGGATCAGCCGGTTCACCGCCTCAGGGAAGAACATGGAGAACAGTCCCAGGAAACCTCCCGCGATTCCCACGATCAGAGGCAGAATCTGGTTGTCACTCATCAGGGACAGCAGATGCTGGATACTCAGGATAACAGCTCCCACTGCTGTTATGGCAATAAAATGTTCGGCAAACATGGCAGGCCGGACCGGTTCCGTAAATCCCGTTATCTTTCCCAGAACGATCAGTCCCAGCGTCTCCCCTCCGCTGAAGGCGATCAGATATTTCAGTTCAAACAGATACTTTATATCGTAAAATCTCCCCGGTCTTTCCAGTGTATAGAGAAGTTTCAGCGTGTTCCCCTTGATCTCCATGTCGCAGAGACGGCTCGCCACCACTGAGAGCATCACCGGCATGAAGATGGCGTTCATCACGGACATGCTGTAGAGCATATACTGATAGCCTGAATCCCGGTCCAGGGAATTGAAATTGCGGACCGTCACCAACATCCACAGAAGGAGCAGCGCCAGAAATCCCACCGGTACGATCCAGACATACCGTGTGCGCAGCTTTCTCTGCTCCGCAAGCCAGAGATGCGGACCGGAAGTTCTTCGCCTTCCATTGCGTTTTCCCGCCGCACCTGACCTATACCGGCTTTTTCTTTCCTTCTCCCCGTTTATTCCGCTCATATCTCTGCTCATAAGCTCACCTTCTTTCCGGTCAGCTTCAGGAAGATATCCTCCAGGCTCACCTGGCACTCTTCCAGCCGTAGAAGACCGATGTCATGTTCTGCCAGAAGCCTTCCGCTCCTCAGGACCTTGTCATCCTCTGCGGAGTCGAGCATCACTTCTCCGGTCTGGGTGTCCTGCCGTACCGGGAGAGCTGCCCTGGAAAGGAGCCGGTAAGCCCTTCCATCGTCCGTGGTCCGAATACGCATCCGTACCCGGCTGTGCCGGTGCAGGCTTTCCAGGGAATCCTGAAAGAGAAGTTCACCCTGGTTGATGATCCCCACGTGGGTCGCCATCTGGTCGATCTCACTCAGGAGATGGCTGGAGACAAGGACAGTCATCCCAAACCGCTCCGGCAGAGAACAGATCAGTTCTCTCATCTCCTGTATGCCTGCCGGATCCAGTCCATTGGTGGGTTCGTCCAGAAGGAGCAGCCTGGGCCGCCCCAGAAGCGCAGCCGCAAGCCCCAGTCTCTGCTTCATCCCGAGAGAATAATTCTTCACCTTCTTATCCTGCTGATTCTCCATCCGCACTGTCTTCAGGACAGAATCGATCTCTGACTCCGGGATCCCTTTCAGAGTGCAGATGATCTGGAGGTTCTCCCTCCCGCTTAAGTGTCCGTAGTGGGCCGGGGACTCGATCAGGGAACCGGTGTGTTTCAGGATCTTCAGCCGGTTCTTCTCCTCCACAGGGACTCCAAAAATCCGTATCTCACCGCCGGTGGGCTTCGCCAGCCCCAGAAGCATCTTCATAGTAGTCGATTTTCCCGCCCCGTTCGGTCCCAGGAAGCCGTAGATGCTTCCCGTCGGCACACACAGATCCAGGTTCTTTACCACATACTTTTTACCGTATCTCTTTGTCAGTGAATCTGTCGTTATGATGTTTTCCATGGTATGTCGTCTCCTTTCATCGCCGGCAGCCGCATTTAAGTCTTTTGCACCGGGACGTGTACTCTGGCAGTTCCTCTGTCACGCCCCTTTTTCCGGCGTCAGCTACAGTATAGGTGTCCGGACTTATCCAGCGATGAAGGCTATCTTATTTTTACCTTAATTCCAACAAAATCTGGTCTCCCCTCCCCTTATCCGTGCTATACTCTGAACAGAACCCCAACCGGAAGGAGACGATATCAATGAACTTATATGACAGCAGGATCCTGCTCATAGACGACAACGTGGAACTGGCAGACATGGTTCGGGACATGCTGCGGCGGAACGGCTATTCCAATGTAACCTGCGCCCACACCTGCGAACAGGGGATGAGCATGTTCCGGGAGGAAGCCCCGCAGCTGGTGGTCCTGGACATCATGCTCCCTGACGGGGACGGTTTCTCCCTCTTCCGACGGATCCGGGACATCTCGGAAGTGCCGATCCTCTTTCTCTCCGCAAAGGACGAGGACAATGACCGGCTGTTCGGGCTGGGTCTCGGGGCGGACGACTACATCACCAAGCCTTTCCTCTCCCAGGAACTGCTCCTGCGGGTGAACGCAGTGCTGAAGCGGACCTATTTTTCCGGCGCCAGGCTCACCGGCTCTTCTGCCGGGAACGGGATCGGCAGTTACGGGGACAGCTTCGGCGATCCACGCTTCCGGAATCCTGCTTTCACTCCATCCTCCGGAGAGCCAGATGTCCTTCTGCTCGGTGAGCACCGTATCTCGTTCGCAGAAGCATCTGTGACATACCGTGGAAAGACAACCTCATTCACTGCCAAAGAACTGCAGCTTTTGAAAAAGCTGTCACAGAACCGTGGAAATATCGTCACATTTGACGCCCTCTGCATGGCGGTGTGGGGAGATCCTTATTACGGATATGAAAATACGCTGATGGTGCATATCCGTCACCTGAGAGAAAAGATCGAGGACGATCCTTCGTCGCCGAAGTGGCTTCTGACTGCCCGCGGACTTGGATACCGTCTGAAGAAAGAGGAAAAGAGCGATGAAAAGTCTGTTTAAGATCATAAGACGCTACATCTCCAGCACCATACTGCTGGTCGTCTTTGTCGTACTGCTCAACATCCTGGCACTGTCTTATGTAGCGCTGCAATATGAGGAAGGACTCAATAAGATGGAGGGGACTTCTTCTACTTCCGCCTCCCGGCAGATGGAAGATATTGCGTCCCAGCTCACAGAGACACCGGAAGGATGGCGGATTTCTCAGCAGGGCATCGACATCCTGAACAAGAATCAATATATCTGGGGAATGCTGCTGGACGAAAACGGAGATGCCGTCTGGGAATGGCAGCTCCCGGAGGGACTTCCCCGCTCCTATTCCCTGGCAGATGTAGCGTCCTTCAGCCGATGGTATCTGAACGACTATCCGGTCCGTGTGTGGGAATACGGGAAGGGGCTTCTTGTCCTGGGGCAGGATCCGGGAAGGTTTTTCCGTGTCATCCTGGTCTTCAACAACGTCTATCTGGACGCGCTCTACCAGTACATCGTTATCTTCTTTGTACTGAATTCGGTCCTGATCTTCGTTCTGGCACTCTGGTTCGGGTATCGCTTTTACCGCTCCCTGCGCCCCATCGCCCGGGGTGTGGACACCCTTGCCGAGAGCCGCCCCGTCCTGCTGTCAGAAAAAGGGATCACGGAAGAACTTGCACGGAAACTGAACAAGACTTCCCGTATGCTGGAACGCCAGTCCGAGAAGCTGCGGCAGCGGGACAACGCCCGCACAGAATGGATCTCCGGCGTCTCCCACGACATCCGCACGCCCCTTGCCCTGATCACAGGATACGCTGAGACGCTGGCCTCAGAAGAAGATCTCTCTCCGGAAGATCATCAGCGGGCAGAGAGCATCCGCAGACAGAGCCTGATCATCCGTCAGCTCATCTCGGACCTGAACCTGACTTCAAAGCTGGAGTACAATTCCCAGCCGCTCCACATGGAAGAATACCGTCCGGCTGTCCTGCTACGTGAGATCGCAGCGGATTACTATAATGAAGGGCTGCAGGAATGCTATGAAATAGATGTAAAGGTGTCGGAGGAGGCAGAGCAGATCTGCCTTACCGGCGACACCGGACTGATGAAACGTGCATTGAGAAATGTGATCGGCAATAGCATCCGCCATAACCCGGAGGGCTGCCATATCCGTGCTTCCCTGTTCTCCGATTCCGGGAATGTGATCTGGCGGTTCTCAGACACCGGTCCCGGTATCCCCAGAGCGGTCGTGGATGTGCTCCAAGGACGTACTGACAAACAGGGCAGTCTCCACATCATGGGACTTCGCATCGTGACGCAGATCATCTCGGCTCACGGAGGAAGAGTGCTCTTTCCGCGGAACGGGGAAGGGGCTTATGAAGTTGAATTTATCCTGCCGGAGGGCAAAAACGAGGATGCTCTGTAGAACAGGGCACCCTCGTTTCTTGATCCGCTTTCTTTTTCTCTATCATTCCCGTTCAGCGTTTTCCTCTCTCCTGGTATGCTTCTGCCGCCAGAATCCCTTCTGCTGTCCGGCATGCCTGCATATAATAAGCTTCCACCGCCGTCTCCAGGACATTCGGCCGCTTTCCTGCGAGCAGATCCGGACTAAGTCCGACCCTCCGGTGATATGTGAGCAGCCGTTCCCCTGTTTTAATGTGATTTTCCTGAGTCTCCAGGTTTACGATAAGCTGAGGATCTTCTCCTATAAATAGTTTGCTGCCCTCCCGTCTCATCGCGATCTTCTTTTTCTCTTCCATCACCAATACTGCTCCTTTTTCCATATCTTCTTTCCATTCAGAAACAGGCTGAGATATGCAGTCTTCTCCCTGATCGTTTCTGCGATCTCGCCGGCACGCCCGCCAGGCATATCCGTGTACTGCCGGAGAAGGCTTTCCGCTTCCTCCGGGAAATCCGTAAGCTTTTCCACATCCAGGATGGGCTTTTTTACATAACGGAGCATATCTGCCTCTCGTTTGCAAAAAGAATTGACATTGATATCCAGGAGATTTTCCTTATGAGGGATCACCGCCCAATCATAAAAGAGTGCATTCCCCGTATCAAAGACAGGTGCCATATCCGTGAACCGGCGGTGCTCTGGATCGTAGAGAAATCCCATGTTATTCAGATGCCGGTCCGTATTTGACAGGATAAAGTCAGTCATGATCGTATATTCCAGCTGACGGCGGACTTTTTCTTCTTCCATCCCCATTTCGACAGCCATCAGCACCAGCGATTCATAGAGAGAGCTCTCATTTGGTATTTTATGATCCATCAGAAGCTGATATGCCGGGACAAATTCTTTTATCTCTGAAGTAAACAGAGGGCTTATAGAACAGGGATGATCATGCCCTCCGATCCTGATCTTTTCCACTCTGTAGGGAACATGATCCTTCCAGCCAAGCCGCTCGTGCATCCTGCCTGCGATCACTTCATTTACCGCCTGCTGCCCATAATGATTTGTATTTACCTTCAGAAGGCTCCGCACTCCATCTCTTATGATCCATTTCTTCTTCATGTCTCCATTTACGGATGCAGATGGAGAAACCCGTAACAATTCCACATCTTCTCTTACATCTTCCTCTGAATCGGTCAGAAGATTCCCCAGTTCTTCGGAAAAATCATTTTCAAAGAAATTCAGGTCCTTCCAGTACAGTTCTCTGTCGATCGGCTGTACCCAGTAATGATCTGTGAGGCTCAGTCCGTAGGAACGGAGCAGAAGTGCCTGACTTGTCTCCACCCCTGTCCTGCTCAGGACCTGACGCAGGTCTTTCCTCGAATCCGGGATCGCACGCAGGCTCCACCAATTTGAGAGGCTCTTACCATCTGCTCTGCATCCGACAGGAAGTTCCTCTGGCAGATAGACCGCCAGAACATATTCCAGTCTGCCGGTAAAGGTATCCATCTGGATCATCGCAACATCTTTGTCTTTATGCTTTAGTACATAAAATCCGGACTGAGGCTCCGGACTTCTCTCGTACATCCACTCCCGGACCGTGTGATCTTTCATGAGAACAACCTCCTTTTCCCCGTATTTTATCATGCTGGCTTTCCAGTGTAAAGTACGCTGAAAATATGAAACCGGAGGAGTGATGATATAGTTCCTGTTCACACGGAACCTGATATCAGCACTTCTCCGGCATTTCATCCGCTCTATGATATTTTTACTCCAGCGCGATCCTCTTCACCCGGTTCAGCCCTTTCGCCACCGCCGGAATGCAGATGATGATCACTGTGATCACGCCCTCTGCCAGCAGATAGCTGTAGTTGTACAGGATCGGGTACACACTTGAGAGCGCCTTCGGGAAGTTCTCCGGCATATAGTCCATCCAGTAGAGATAGCCTCCAAGCGCATGGAACGCTCCCCGGGCGATCACAGCGACGATATAGCCTTTGATCAGGCCGTTCTTGCTCTTTGCAAAAAACCCCGCCACGCCCAGAGCGGCGAACGCCAGGATGTAGTCGCAGCACACCTGGAAGAAGGAAAGCACATAGGGTTCCTGGATAAACTGCAGGATCCCGTACACCAGTCCCACGAGGACTCCGGTCTTCGGCCCGTACCAATTGCCTACAAGGACGATAAAAAGCATGCTGCACAGCGTCACGCTCCCGCCCCAGGGCATGTTAAAGATCTTGATGTAGGATGTGATGAACGCAAGCGCCATAGCCATCGCACAGAACACAAGCTGTTTGGTCCCCATCCGTTTCTTTTCCGAGACCTTCCCCGCAAAAACAAGGGCAGCGATAAAAAGCGCCACGCCGATCACGATACACACAGCATATCCGGCAGTCGTCAGTCCGCCATCTGCATTTACAAGAAAACTGAACATAATAAAAACCCTCCTTATCTTCAAGACTGAAAACAAAAAGGGCTCAAAAAACACACATTGAGAACGCATCCCTACGCTGGCATTACCCAGATCAGGTTGTGGGTCGAAGTTCGCAACTTCCTCTCAGCCTGTAATACAAGCTCCCCTTGTCATCAATCTTATTCAATTTTTATGTCCTTTAGAAGGATACCGCGAAATTTGTCGGATGTCAATCCTGCCGCTCAATTTTCATCTCATTCCTTGCCTGCTCGATCTCCTGATCCGTCGCCTCCGTACACTTCCTGATCACCGAAGCAGCCATGCCTTCTTTTATCATCCTCGTAATAATAATAAGTTTTTCCTGAGTCCTTCCGGCCTTTTCGCCATCCTTTACACCATCCGCATAAATATCATCCAACGCCTTACACATATCAATCTGTTCCTCCTCTCCGGAATCTATGATCTCTTTCAGTTTATTCTCAGAACGCAGAAATACTCCCAGCGCCTGATACGTCTCCACGTCCACCTGTCCGAAATAATCTCTGTTCCTCTGCATATAGCTTTTAAGATTTTCCTTGTCTTCCCTGTATTTTAACATGCCGAACATTTGTTGTAAATCCGTGTGGAATCTCTTTTCCGCCACGTCCAAAGATGCTATAATCAAACCGTTATAGCCTGCGCTCTCCACTCAGACCTCAGGCTGTCACGCTCAAATTTTCCCGCCGCAAAGTCGGAAAATTTTATACAAGAACACAGTGCCGCCAGCACAAAAGGCGGCGGAATGGAGATTCATATGAAAATCGTATTCTTAGACGCCAAAACCCTTGGCGACGACATTGATTACACACAGTT
>CALWBC010000379.1 GCA_944375755.1 uncultured Mediterraneibacter sp.
TCTGATCTTCTGCATATCTGAACTACTCCTGAAAATTCGTAATAAAGAAATATATCTTGATTGTATGTAGTATTCAGATTATAATGTTTCGTAATAACGAAAAGTTTCGCTATAAAGAAAGGATGGATCAGAGAATGTACGTCGATAAGATATTTGAAAGAGCAACAATACGGGGAATAGCAGATTATCTTTTGTTTGGACTGGGACCAGATGAGGATGATCGGAGCTATGAGGAGCGGTTGGATGAACCGTATATGAGGTTTGAGAAGGCAGTAGAAAAATATGATAAGAGTAAGACTTCGGAGCTGCTGGATCTGTGCAATGAGGTGAGCAGTGAGACAGCCAGTGTGTATATGGAGATTGGACTGCAGGCGGGGATATTGCTGGTGACGGATATGATAAAGAATATAAGCCAAAAAAATTCGGAAAATTTTGGATTTAATGAAAAAACGAAAATATAATGTAAACTGGTGCTTTCGACAGAATATGCAGGTCTAAGAATATCTCTGTTAAATCTAAACTAGAATATGAGCGATAATGTGCTATAATTTCTTTATAATGTAATAGACGTATGAGGTGGCTAAATGAATAGCACGGATAAAATTTTTAAAGAGTCGTTGTTGAAGAACTATTTATCTAAATTTGGAAAAAAGAATATTCCAGATTACGATAAAAAATACGAGATTATGAAACGTTGGTATAACGCTAGTGCAGAAAAATATTTGGATCGAACAAAGGAAACTCAGATACAAGGTACTTTTATGACGCAAGTATTTGAAGAAGTGCTTGGATATGCAACTGTAACAGGAACAGATGAAGACGTATATAATCAAAAACAAGAATATAAAAGCGTTCTTGATACTAGTGAAGCGGATGGAGGTCTTGGATTTTTTAGTAAATCAACAGGCAAAAAAGAAATACGAGCTGTAATAGAATTGAAGGATGCTAGAAAGTCTTTAGATAAAAAGCAAAACAGAAGTTCTCATTTGACCCCAGTAGAACAAGGCTTTTCCTACGCAAATAAAAATGGAAATAAATGTGGCTGGGTTATTGTGTCCAATTTTGTCGAAACAAGACTTTATAAAAGTACTTCATCATTAGAATACGAGGTATTTGATTTAAGAAAAATGAATGATGAAACTGAATTTATAAGGTTTTATTTTTTATTGTGTAAAGATCACCTGATTTGTGAAAATGGTAATTCTCTAGTTGATAAGTTATATCAACAAAATGAAGAAATGGGGGTTGCTATATCAAATGAATTCTACAAGACATATAAAATAATTAGAAATGATTTATACGAAGATTTAAAAGTATTGAATCCAGATCGTGACTCGATTTTATTATTTACCAAAACTCAAAAACTTATGGATAGATTCACATTCATATGTTTTTGCGAGGATTGTGGGTTACTACCGCAAAATATATATAAAAATTTGGTGGATACAGTTCATAATAGTTTTTCCTTCATGCCGAATAAATTGTGGAATGAATTAAAGGGGCTGTTTACTTCTATTGATAAAGGAAATCTCCCGATGGGAGTGAATAAGTATAACGGTGGGTTGTTTAAAACGGATCCAGAGTTAGAATCATTAATTATTTCTGACGATATTCTAGAAAGATTTTTGATGTTGTCAAAATACGATTTTGGAAGTGATTTAAATGTTAATATTTTAGGGCAAATATTCGAGCAAAGTATAGAGGACGTTGAACAAATAAAAAATGAAATTAAAGGAATAGAATATAGTGGCAAAGGTAAACAAAAAGAAGATGGGATTTTCTATACGCCTTATTATGTAACTAGATACATTGTAGAACAAACAGTTGGGGCTTTTTTGAATGAGAAAAAATCAGAATTGAAAAAAAAGATTTTTGCTAATGGACCATTTCAAGTTGAAGTAAGAAAACAAAGCACAGGGAGAAAAAACACTATTACTATTTCATCATGGGAAGAAATACCTGAAGAAAAGGAAGAAATGTCTGAAAGTGATAGGATGCATAGAGAAGCAGTTATTATGTTGCATCAAAAATATTGGAATCTATATGAAGATGTTTTAAAAAAAATTAAGATTTGTGATCCGGCGTGTGGAAGTGGGGCGTTTTTAAATCAATGTTTTGATTATTTACATGAAGAGATGGATTTTGTACTTGAGATGAAATTTACATACGACGGGCAGCGATCAATTTTTGATATTGATAAAGAAATCCTTCAAAATAATTTATATGGTGTTGATATTAACCCAGAAAGTGTTGAGATTACAAAATTATCTTTATGGCTTAAAACAGCAAAGAAAGATCAAACGTTGGCTTCATTAGATGCTAATATTAAATGTGGAAATTCTATTATATTTGATAAAGAGATAGAGGCAGATGCGTTTATATGGAAAGAACAATTTCCCGAAATTTTCAGTAATGGGGGATTTGATATTGTCATTGGAAATCCTCCATATGGAGCAAAATTAAATCAAAAAGAAAAGCAGTTTTTAACTAGGAATTATGTTACTACAGAATATAATTATGATACATATAAAACTTTTTTTGAATTAGGATTTAATATTTTAAAAAGGAATGGGTATTTAGGATATATTACACCGAACACTTTTTTTACATTAGTTTATGGAGCAAATAAATTAAGAAAATTCCTGTTTGACAATAATGTTTTATGTAAAATTGTAGAATTATATAATGTATTTCCTACAGCGATAGTTGAACCAGTCATAACAATATTTAAGAAGAAAAAACCTTTAAATGAAGTTTTTTCATCTATTTGTGTGCCAAGAAAAATTAAATTATCTTCTACATTTTTGAATGAAGGAATAGAAACAAAATTTGTTCAATCTGATTTGAAAAAAAATGAACAGTACATTTTTAATTATCGTTCAGCACCAGACGATCAAGCAGTTTGCAATGCTATGAGACAGTATTCTAGATTAGATACTTTGTTTGATGTGATGACTGGCGCAAAACCATATCAGGTGGGAAAAGGAATACCACCACAGACAAAAGAGATTGTTAAATCTAAGCCATATACAGGAAATAGTAAAAAAGATGATTCTTGGATCCCGTATATAAGAGGAAGAAGTATTGATAGATATACAAACAAATGGAAAGGAAAACCAGAATATATTAAATATGGTGAATGGTTAGCAGAACCGCGTTCGGCAGATGTCTTCAAAGGAGAAAAAATTTTTGTTCGTCAAACAGGTGACTGCTTAATTGCAACTTATGACAAGGGCAATGTGAGCAATAATACTTTACATTCAATTTATCCGTTAAAAACTAACAATAATGTCAGTTTATACTATTTGCTAGGCTTGATAAATTCTAAGTTAATAAATTGGTATTATCAAATTGTGAATTATTTGGAAATGGATAAACCAATGGCAGAGGTTAAAGGTACATATATAAGAGAATTACCGATTGCAATTGGAACACAAAAAGAAATACTACAAGTTGAAACGTTAGTAGAATATTTGCTTGAAATATGTCAATTAAAATATAATAAAAATTATGATTTTATCCATTTTATATCAAAAGCATATGAACCTCAAAAAATAACGGAAAAATTGAGTGAATTTGAAAAATTAACATTCAAAGAATTTCTTGCAGAATTAAAGAAAGTAAAAGTAAAGATTAATTCTGTTCAACAAAAAGATTTATTAGGATTGTATGAAGATACAGTAAAACAAATTCTGGATATAGATGAAAGCATAAAAAAAGCACAAGGCGAACTGGATTCTATAGTATTTAGGATTTATAAAATACCAGAAAATATAATAAAGAAAATTGTCAAGGGAAGATAATTAAAAAGGTTGTTTTTGAAAGATACGGATAAAGTTTAAATGCATTTTGATTTTTCACGGTCTAAAGGAGATAAATAGATGAGTAGTATTAAGCGTTCTGAGCAATTAATGATTCCGGTTTATATTAATGAAAAAATTGTACTAGATATGTTGGCCATTATTGAAGATGGATTTTCAACAGTTAGCCAAGTGAATTACACAGAACATAATGAAAAGACTTCTTCTCAGAAAGCGGACATAGGTGTATCTACGTCTGCAACAATTTTAAGTAAACTTCTTAAAATTAATATTGGAGGAGAACTAACTCATAGTGGAAATAACGCAGAAAATAAAAATGTTTCTCAAGAAAAAATCCATACAAATGTTTCCTTGTTTTCAAAATTTCGGAATTTATTAATTGACGAAAAAATGTTAAAAACTGATTTTGATATAATAAATATGAAGATTGGAGATTTTATTGAAGTAGAGGGAGAGTTACAAAAAAATCCATTAATTGATTGTATGGATAAGTTTGTGGAGATATTTCGTATGGTAGAAATATTTTCTGAAAGGCCGGAATTAGGAAAGAAAACACAGGCTAAAGCACAAAAGCAAGAGAATAATAATATTGTCAAACAGATAAAGTCTTTTGTTGACGAATTAAAACATAGTGGAACAATAGATTTTATATTGTCAGATGATAAGGGAGCAGTGGTTCTATCGGCACAAGAGCAATATTTGTCAAATGATAATATATCAGAACTTTTGGGTGGAAGGTTTAAGATTTTAGGAAAAGTTATTGCTGTTCATAAAGAAAAGTCGGATAGCATTGATTTGTTAAGAAAGACATCTTTATCTGTATTATCAGATGATTTTATCAAAGAGATGTTTGCCGGGCTTAAAACGGAAGATATGGAACAATTTAATTTACCTGAGTTAAAAACTAAAATTGATGGCCCTGCAGTCATTGTTATTCCTGTTGCAATATATGCATAAGTATTTGGATTAAATATCCATAAAATGCAAAAGGATTTACCAGTTAAATTTTTTGTAATCACGATATATAATGCGATCCAAGATCTGGACTTTTTATATTGATGTATGTTAAAAAAAATGACAGGAGAAGTTCCCTAGATGGGATCAATTTATTAAATATAAACAAACTTAAATTTATAGAGTAATTGTAAAGGAGAATAATGTTTTATTCAGATAAGCCTATTATGTTTAGCGAGGAAGATCAGCTTAATAGAAATGGTTTCGCAAAGGTGTTGGCTAAATCACTTATTCATTTAACTACTACGGATACCTTTTCAATTGGATTGTACGGAAAATGGGGAAGTGGGAAAACATCTCTAGTTAATATGCTATTAGATGAATTAGGTACACAGCAGGCTGATATTCCAGCACAGAAAAGAATAATAGTTATAAATTTTGATCCATGGAATTTTTCAGATGCGAATCAATTATTAACACAGTTTTTTATTCGTCTATCAAATGAGTTGCGGAACAAGAAAGATAAAAATTTATCACAAATAGGAGAGGCCTTAGAAAAGTATTCTGATGCGTTTGAACTTACCGAAGCTATTCCGGTTGTAGGTGGAGTACTATCCTTTTTGGGAAAACATGGTTTTAATGCATTGGGGAAAAAATTGCAAAAAGGAGTAGACGAGAAAGATATTCAAAAGCAGAAAGAATATGTCATAAAACTGTTGGAGAAGCAGACGCAAAAATTACTGATAGTTATAGATGATATTGATCGACTAAACAATAAGCAAATTCGACAGGTATTCCAACTTATTTCTTCAGTTGCGAAATTCCCTAATACAATATATCTTGTCGCTTTTGATAAAGATATAGTAGTAAAGGCATTAGAAAGGGTTCAAGAAGGCAGCGGTGAAGAATACCTAGAAAAGATAATTCAAATACCAATTGAAATCCCTGATATACGTTCGGATAAACTTAGGAACGTGTTAATTGAAAAGTTAAATAGTATTTTAGTAGAGAATCCAGAGGTGTCATTTCAACAAATACATTGGCAACGACTATTTGAATCTTGTATTGTTCCATTTATAAAGAACCTAAGAGATATAAATCGTCTTTCTAACTCTGTAAAATTTAAATTGACATCTATATCAGCAGAAATTGATTTTGCTGATATGGTTGCAATATCAATATTGGAAATCTTTCTTCCACCAATATATGCATGGGTGAAAGAAAATAAAGTATTATTAACAGGACCTTTGGATTTATACGCATTGGTAAGAAATAAATCACAACAAGAGTGGTATGAGTTTTATTCTACGCAAATACAATCGTTATTGGATGCCCCCAATTATAAAAAGAATAAAGTTAATTCCGAAATTGTTATTAACTTCCTTGCAAGATTGTTTCCGTATTTTGGACAAAAAATTGGAAAAATATATGAAGTGTATGATATGAGTTTGTTCAGAAGAAATAATCAAATTGCACATCCTGAAAAGTTTGATAGATATTTTGATCTGGATATAGACAATATTAGATTTAAGAAATCCGAAATTGTAGAGGTAGTTAATTATTATGATTCTGACAAATTTCAAAAATATTTATTAGACTGTGAAAATAATGATACAGGTTATGAGTTCCTTGTAGAAGTGAAAGCTATGTTGCCACTGATTTCATCAGATAGAGCGAAGATTATTATAAAATCATTATTAAGTGTTTCATCGGATTTTGATGCTTCTTCTAAAAAAAGTATGCTATCAATGAGTGCAAAATCACTAGCAAATTATATGATAATTGATTTATTGGAAATATTAGACTCGACCGAAAGATTCCCTTATTTTTCTGATATTATAAAAAATGGTACTTGTGCTATTATGCAATCGGTTCCCTATGTTATCAATATGATTGAATTAGGATATGGTAGATTAGCAGCGAAAGGAGAAGAGAGAGACTATAAAAAGGTAATTTCATTAGAAGAACTTATTGAGTTGGAGCAGATATTTACTTTGAAAATGAAAGAAATTTTAAAAAGTTATAATTTATTTGACTTTAATGATTGGCGAATGATTCTATATCTTTTAGAGTGTTTAGATTGTGATTATATCTCAAAATATCTTGCAAATTCATTTATTAATGATGAAAATATTGTTAAATATTTAGATGATGTTATAGGCATATGGATAGGGAATGGAACAGAATATGAGGTTAACAAAGGATATCAAAAGTATTTATCAGAGGATCGGATTCTTAGTGCGATAAATTCTTTAAAATTATCAGGGAAAATATTTTCTTTGCCGCAACAAATACAAAATAAATGTGCTGCATTCTTTATAAAAAGTGCAGGAGTAGGTAGTTATCAGGGGAATATACCGAAATCAGAAGTTGATAAATTACTAGCGACTTGGAAAAATGGTAAAGCATGAGATTGTTTGATTTATAAGAAGTATTGATTGATAAGTAAGCTTTTATATGGAGGATTGCTGCAAACAAAGCTTTTACAGTATAGAATCACAATGTTTTTTAGACAGCAAAAATCGAAAATATAATAGAAAGTTATAGGATAGACTTCAAAAGGTATGAAGACGTTTGCTACCGGTTTAAAACGTATCAAGGATTTATGCGATGAGGAAGGTAGAGTTTAGAACCGGAAATTCCAAAACATCAAAATGATATTTTGAAAAATCAGATAATCCAACTTTTGATTGAGAATAATAGGCTCAGTCAAAAGTAAATAGTTGTAAAAACAGGCTGATCCATTGCAACCATACAGAAGGTAACAAATAAGCTTTCTGAACAGGGGAAGATTATTTGTGAAGGGGGAAGCGTTTCGGATATTTGAAAGTGAGGTAGAATTGTATTGAGAAAGAAAGCTGTGTAAGCCACCAGATGAAATATATTCCGAGTAGAAAAACCAATATCAGATAAATGAAGTGAATAAAAAATAGTGGCTACATTTTGACTACAATAATAAAAACGAATTGAACAGCGCACAAAAACCGAAGAAATATGCATTAAAATTGAATTAATAATACATATTATACAGGAAAAGTCGAGCCCGAATATTAGAAAGTCAGACTTATTAAGCTCCCGGGCACTTATTAGCACCCGGGAAAAAGAGAGGTACCCTCAATCGCTGTGAGATGCTCTGGGTTTGTAACGTATTTGCAACATCTTTCCGTGTAACCCCTTGATTTTCCGCAATTCTCGGTTACCCAAACGTTAATTTTACGTTTACGAAGAATATCAAAAGAATCTTTATCCCGGAAGTTTCGACTTCCGGGATTTTTCTAAAAACAAATCACAAAACAAATCTTAGTATTCAAACATATTCAAAGGCAAAAATCAACCAAAACAATTCCAACTGAAAAGGAAATGAGTTATTTTGACCGGGATATTCGGAAGTAAATTCGGCTTTATGGGAGAAAAGCTGTTTATGAATGAACATCCTGAAAGAAGAAAGTTAATTTGCCCGGTAGAGCCATTATGGGAGCAGCAGATACAGGAATGGGAATCCAGAGAATATAAGCAGAAAGAATTCCGTATAAATATGAGTGCCCCCTTTATCTGAATGGGTTTGGAACAGTTTATCCGGATTTTACCTTCCTGTCGAAAGTAAACGCCAAATAGTAAGTACCTTGACATTTTTCGACGGCTGCAGAGCAGCCGCCTGTCTCTAAACTTTGCGAATTTCTGCCGGAAGTTTTTCTGACCATGGAAGAAGATCTTCCAGAAAGGA
>CALWBC010000380.1 GCA_944375755.1 uncultured Mediterraneibacter sp.
ATTTGACTTTCTCCCTCAGGCCCTTGGCGCCTGTACGCTTCTCCTTGATTTTCTCGATGCTCTTGTCACCTCCTGTATGGCGGGACCGGAGCCGTACAGGGCTCCGGCCCCATCCGGTCACGCCGCCGCCATCTCAGACGGGCGGGTCGTCATCAGCTGATAGAGTCGATTCTTGGGGAAGCTGTTCATAAAGGGGACGATGGCACTGCCGCACTTGATCAGTCCGCGCCCGGAGTCCACGTTGGTGATATAGGAGAGCTGATTGTCGGAGATGTTCAGCAGCTTGGCCAGTTCCGCCCGGTCAGTGGCGGCCTGGTTGAGCATGACCAGGAACTCGCTGTTGGCCAGCATGGTGCGGGCCGTGTGGGATTGGAGTAGGTCGTCCACGTTCTGGGTCAGACCGGTGCAGCAGGCGCCGTACTTGCGCACCCGCTTCCAGAGGGTAAACAGGAAATTGGCGCTGTACTCATGCTGAAACAGCAGGTAGATCTCGTCAATGTAGACCCATGTGCTCTTGCCCCGCTTCCGGTTGCGGATGATCCGATTGAAGACGCTGTCCAGCACCACCAGCATCCCTACCGGCTGGAGCTGTTTGCCCAGATCCCGGATGTCATAGCAGAGGATGCGGGAGTTGGTGTCCACGTTGGTGGGCTTGGCAAAGGTGTTGAGGCTGCCGGCAGTGAACAGCTCAATGGCCAGGGCCACGTCGCGGGCCTCGGCCTCCGGTTGCCGGAGCAGCTCGGCATAGAAGTCCTGGAGGGTGGGGACGCGCCCCTGATACCCGCCCCGGATGTATGCGTGGTAGCATTGGGCCGTGCAGCGGTCAATGATGGATTTCTCCTTGGCGGACAGCTTGCCGGAGCCCACCAGCTGCTCACACAGGGAAAGGAGGAACTCCGACTTGAGTACCACCGGGTTCTCGCCGTCGCCATACCCCTGCTCCATGTCCATGGCATTGATGTGGTTGGGGGATGTGGCGGAAATGCGGATGACCTCGCCGCCCAGTCCCTCGATGAGGGGCCGATATTCGGCCTCTGGGTCGATCACGATGATGTCATCCGGCACCTGATCCTTACTTTGGTCGTCCGCGTTCAAGGCCAGGCCCACGATCTCCTGCTTGGCCATGAAGGATTTGCCGGAGCCGGACACACCCAGTACAAAGCCGTTGCCGTTGAGCAGCTCCTTCCGGTTGGCAATGATGAGGTTTTTGCTGATGACATTCTGGCCGTAGTACACGCCGCCCCGATCCCGCACCTCCTGGGCCTTAAAGGGCATAAGGACGGCCAGGGCCTCAGTGGTCAGAGTGCGCAGGGCGTCGATCCGCCGCAGGCCCAGGGGCAGGACGGTGGCCAGGCCATCCGCCTGCTGCCAGCTCAATGTGGAGAGCTGGCACAGGTGCTTGCGGGCAATGGACTGGAGGGCATCGGTATCGCTGTCCAGCTCCTCCTTGGTATCCGCCAGATGCACCAGGGTCACCACGGCGAACATCATCCTCTGGTCACGGGTTGTCAGATCGTCCAGCATCTCCCGCGTTTCCTTCCGCTGCTGCTCCATGTCGTAGGGAACCACGGCGGAGAAGTTGTTGTTGCTGTTCTGTCGGCGCTGCCAGTTGGTGACGTTGGTCTCCACCCCCAGTAAGCGGTTCTGCATCTCCCGCACTGCCTCGTCGGTGGGGACGGGGATCACGTCGATGGATAGCATCATGGTGCGGTTCAGAGCCGTCAACTCGTTGATCATGGAGTCCTTGATGTAGCTGGCGTATTCCTTGAGGAACAAGACCCGCCCGTATTTTTCCCCCATGCGGAAGTGATCCCGCTTGAATTCCAGGCTGTCCGGGCAGATGGCGTCCTTGAAAGAAAGCCCTCTCCGCATACAATCCCGCAGGCTCAGGTGATACTCTGTCTCCTCCCCGGTGCGGTAGAAGTCGTGGAGCACCCGGAGCCGCTCCACCGCGTCCAGCTCCTCGCAGTGGGAGTCCAGATGGTTCAAGCGGGAGATGACATCCGCGGTCACACGGTCGAAGAAGGTGCGGGCCTCTTCGATGCTTTTCCGGTGGACGGACAGTGTGATGTATCGCTCCTGCACCACGCTGTTGGAGGAGTCGGTGACCTTGTCCATAAGCATGGCGTTGTACTCCGCCCGGTAGCCGTCCAGGTAGTCGTCCCGCCGGGGAATCAGGATCTCCTGCTGGAAGTTCTCCCGGTTGAGCCGTTTATTATTGATGGTGATCTTGGTGGTAGAGCCGGTGTCCAAGGCATTGAGCAGCTCGGAGTAGCCCAGGAACATAGAGGTCTTGTCCTCCTTGGAGGCGATGGCATAGTTGATATCCGAGAGCCGGATGCTTTTGGAATACTTCGTGCCAAATTGAAAAATCCCATCCGGCCAGAGGCGGTGGATGGGAATGGCTTCCTGTACTGATTTTGGAACCGCAAAACATTCTTTGTCCTGTTTGATGGTGTTTTGCAGGGTTCTAATCAAGTTTGAGATCCTCCTTCATCGAAGTGTGTTCCATCAATTTTGCGTAGAGATTGTCCGATTTGAACACAAGATGCCGAGGATATAAAAGCTCCGAGCGGATCACTGCCGCCAGGAACCGCTCAAAGGTCATGCCGTTGTAGGTAAAAAAGCCGCAGATGGCGAAGGGGAAGGCGGCCAGCACACACAGCCATCCCACGTCCGCATTCCCTACCATGGAGCGGAGCCCAAAGTAAACACCTACCGCCACAGCGACGGCAAGCAGTGCGAAAACGAATTGCCGCAGGGAGAGGCCGAAGAACAGGCTCTCCTGATAGTCGCGTACCTCTTTGTTGATGCGTACCTCCATAATTGCCTACCTCTCTTGGCAAAAGCTTTTCGGGTGTTTTTCTCGATGCGCGATCTGCCCATGCTCCATACGTGCTTTTTGCCAAAGTGGATTATATTCTACCGTAGCATGGCCGCGATCCACATCAAAGGTAATACGGGCAGCTACGGCAGGACAGGTCCCAAAGATATCGGACAGAGCCGTGGTCATCTTGGGCCACGGCCCGGAAAGGACTCGTTGCCCCGCATACAAATCCGCGCTTACCTCACCTTCCGGAGAGATACATTCAAACGCTCCCACGACGGATCTTCCGCGCTGTTCTGCATATGACTTGGCACGGGTAAGGATGTCCTTGGGCGAGAACTTCCAGAATTTTGTGGTGTAATAGTCAAATCGTTTCCCGTTCTCCTGGATGGAGCATAGGGCCAGAGGGCTGATTTCCACTTTTCCTTTTGGGCAATAGAAGCACATCAGCTCCCCATCCTTTGCCATCTGCGCCATGTGCTCGGATGTGTCGCCAGCCTGTAAAAAAACAGCGGCGGCGACCAATTCATCCGGCAGCGCGGCGGAGCCGTATTGGATGATTTCATAGGTCCCCTGCAGTACGTTCTGCCTAAAATGCCGGGAAATGAATTCAAAGGCAATCAGGATCTCCTGCAGCCTGCCCTCTAGCGTCTCGACGCCCATCCGGTATAGGGCAGCAGTGATTGTTGCGGAGGGTCGGGGGATCATCTCCCGGATCTGCTGATCAAATTCTTCGTATTTCACAGTTCCTCCTATTTCAGAAATCGGCAGACAAACCTTGCGAAATCTGCCGGCGTATGGTAAGATGCCACAAACCAGACGAGGGAGGTCGTGGCAATGCTGTACTTGTTCCTTGGGGCAGGACTGTTCCTCCTGCCTATGCTGCTCCGGCTGGCGATCCGGCTCCGGCTGGGGACTCCGCTTTTATACGCGCTGGGGATGCTCACGGTGTTCCACAGCTGGTATCAGGCCAATACCGCGCTGGCAGACGGCATTTTCTTTGCCCTGGTGGGCCTAACCGCCCTGTCCTGGGTGGTCACCGCCGCTCGGAAGGTCTATGGGTGGCTGGATGAACGGCTTGCAGAGCAGGCCGCAGCGCACGAGCTGGCCAGCCGGGTGCGGCAGGCCAGGGCCAGCGGCGAGTCCGCTGTCAGCACCGATGGGCTGTGGTATTGAGGTCATCCCAGTCCCATCAGCTCCCGGATGAGCCGGTCGCTCATCTTGATAGCCCCCACCAGCACCAGCATATTGAAAATGAGCTCTCCGATGTAGTTCCACACGATGGTAGCCGGCGCCAGGGTGCTGTCCGTAATCGCCGGCGGCGCCGAGGCAAAGGCCGAGAAAATCACACAGGCCAGCACGATCACACAGCCCTCCAGACAGATGGCGGCGTAGCTTTTCAAAAAGGCCACGCCAATGCTGCTGGAGGGCTGTCCTGCAAAGCTGGCCATGGGAATGGGGGCGATTGCCGTCGCCATGTAGAGCTTAAAAAACCGGCTGTAGACGGTGAGGATCATCACCAGAGAGAGCACCCAGATAAAGAGAGAGCCCAGCAGGGTGATGGCCCACAGCGGGATGCTCTCCAAAAATCCTACGCTTTCAATGGTAGATATCATCTCGCTGGGCAGGGTGGTGGCCGTCATTGCCGTCAGACCGGAGGAGGACATAATGGTGGATACCATGCCCTGCGCGATGTTGAACAGCGCCATCATCAGCTCCATCCCGTGACTGATCGCGGCCTGGGCCAGCACGAACCGGACGAAACACTTGAAGGCCATCTCCGGCTTCTTCAGCTCGGTGAAGCTGCCGCAGGTCTTGACCACGCCGGCGGCAAAAAAGAGGACAAGCAGTCCGTATCCAATGGCCTGGAGCCCGCCGTTGATATTCTGAATCACCGTCCAGACGCCTCCGCTCTTGAAATCCTCCGGGCTGGTGCTGATGAGCGTCCAGATCTCCGTGAGCTTGTCATTCCAGGTCCCAAGGGCGGAATTGAGGTTGTCCACGATCCAGTTTCCGCTTCCTATTTACCACACCTCCTTTCCCACCCGCGGCCTACGACGGCGGCCGCGGGTGGCTGTTTTGCTTGCAGGCGCATCAGCCGGTGATGAGGGTGAGGATCTCCTTGGTGAAGGTGATCACGATGCCGCCTGCCAAAGTCAGGAATCCATTGGATCGCTGAGAAGGGTCATGCGACTGAAACGAGAGCCCCACCTGGACAATGCCCCACCCCAGCAAAATCAGGCCAATGGCCCGAATCAGGGAAAAAATAAAATCAGAGAGATTATCGACCACAGCCAGCGGATCATCCGCTGCCATGGCAGGCATGACGGTGAGGGACATGGCCGCCACCAGGCAGGCAAACACGGCGTATGCCTTCTGTGCACGGCGGCTAAAATTACGATTGCGAAGATCATTCTTCATGCAGCATTCTCCTTGTTCTCAGATGTGTCAGCGGAAAATGCCTGAAAGAAGGGAGTTCCTAAAAACGCTGGCTCGTGCTTGCCTTTATGAATATAGGGTGGTCCTCCGCCGTCTATGGTGTGGCGGATGGCCGGGTGGTCGGTCAGCTCATACTTCAGATCCATGACGGGCTTGGCACCCCGGATGAAGAGGATGGCGTATCGGTTGTCCAGGCCCCGCACCTCGTCCGGCGTGAGCAGTTCTCGCCCGCTCATTTGAAAGTTGGTAGAGTAGGAGCCCGACTTGCCCTTGGTCTGGCCATGGGTCCTAATGTCGATGGTGGCCTTGCCCAGAGCCTCTGAGATGTACTTGTGGGTGCTGGCCTCGTTGCCGCCCAGGTATAGGATGGTGTCCGAGTTTCCGGGGATGGTCTCCCAGGAGTCCTTGTACAGCTCCTTGATCTGGGCCATGTTCTGGATAATGGTGCTGGCGGAGATGTTCCGGGAGCGCATGGTGGCCAGTTCACGGGTGAAGCCCGGCAGGGGCATGGCGGCGAACTCGTCCAGCACGAAGTGGACATGGCGGGGCAGGGCCCCGTGATGGATCTGGTCGGCGCTGTAGTAGAGGGTCTGGAATGCCTGGGAGTAGAGCAGGGACACCAAGAAGTTAAATGTGTTATCGTTGTCCGGGATCACGGCATAGAGGGCAACCTTTTTCTCCCCCAAGGTGTAGAGGTCCATGTCATCGTGGTCGGTGATGGCCTGGATCTGGGGCAGGTTGAAGGGGGCCAGGCGGACGGCGGTGGAGACCAGGATGCTCTTGGAGGTCTTGCCCGCGGCCATCTTAAAGACCTTGTACTGGTGGACGGCCACGCTGTTCGGCTTTTCCCGCTCGATAGCCTGGAACAGCAGGTCCAGGGGTGAGACATACTCCTCGTCCTCTTCCTTCACCTCGGCGTACTCCAGCACTCGCATGACCATGGAGAAGTTCTGTTCGTATTCCGGGGCCTCCTGAAACAGCATGAGGATGATGGCCTGGAGCAACGCGGTCTCCGCCTTGGTCCAGAAGGGATCGGACTCATGGCTGTTCTTGGGCGTGGTGGCCTGAATGAGGTTATTGACCAGCCGCAGGGCGTCCTTCTCATCCCGCAGATAGCGGAAGGGGTTGTAGCCGTCTGACTGCTCCAGGTTTACCAGATTGAGCACCCGGATGTCATAGCCCTGGCTTTCCAGCCAGCCGCCGGTGGCCAGCAGGACCTCAGATTTGGGGTCTGTGATGACGTAGTTGGTATTGGCCTCCAGGATGTTGGGCTTCACATAGCTGCGGGTCTTGGCGGCACCGCTGCCGCCGATGACCAGCACATTCAGAGAGCGCCGGTGCTTGTGGGTGTCCAGGCCCAGACGGACGTGACGAGTGAGGATCTTGTTCTGCTTTTGGGCGAACATCGCATTGACCTGCTTGGGGGATGCCCAGGCAGCGGAGCCATGCTCCTCACCGTCCCGTGTCCGGCCCTGCTCGAATCGATGCAGGCAGATGCCCATGATGTAGAGCCCGGTACAGACCAGGATGGACGCCAGGCTGTGCTCCGTCCAGCGAATCCGAAAGGGGTGCTCCAGGGCCTCCGTCAAGCGGGCCAGGATATCCGAAAGGCCGCCAGCCAGGCCCTGGTCGCCGCCCAGGGATTGGGCGAGGAGCAGGGCTGCCCAGACAACGGGGATATAGAGAAACAGCCAGACCAGCAGGCTGTTGTTGGTCTTTGGGGGTCGTTGCAGCAGCGATCATCTCCTCTGGAAAAACGCAAAAAAGCCGGGGGTGCCGGATATTTTCCGGCACCCCCGGTGGGGAGGAACGCCTGTTTGATCGTTGCCAAGGTCATCTTGCTTTCTGCCGATCTTTTGTTTTCTGTCTGGTCGGAGCGGACTTCTGATCCAATTGCGTCCGGTAGACCTTCAGTCTCTCCAGGACGGAGGGGCGCTCAGGGGTCTTCCCGGTACTCCCGCTCTCTCTGGGTGTAGAGGAGCTGGTTTTTGTAGCGTGCGAGTCTCGTTCCGACCGAGAACCTTTTTTTAGCCTCTGCGCCTGCTGGGCCACAGGGCCCTCCTGACAGCTCTGGGCGTCCGCCTGCTTCTCCTGCTCCTTCTCCTGTACCGGCTGCTTCTGGAGCGTGGGAGCGGCCTTCTCCGCCTGCTTTGGCCCCTGCTGTTCCGGGTGCCGAGATGGCTCCTGATACAGCATCCGCTCAAAGATCTGGTTGGCCCGGTCCAGCTCCGTCACCGGCAGGATCACGTCGATGATCCGCCCGCGACGATCCATGTCATGGATAGAGGAGTACAGCAGCTTCTGCCGCTTTGCCAGCTTCTGAAACTGCCGGTACTGCTCCGGGGTCATGGGAAACTGCCGCAGATCACGGGTCTCCCGCAGCATCTTCCCCAGGTTGATTTTGCCGAAGATCCTCCTGTGGTTTTTGGCCAGGGCAAAGCTGAGGGCCAGCACGTTTTTCACGGCCGATCCGGACAGCCGGACAGCCACCTCTGTGCCGGTCAGCATCATACGCACCAGCTGGTCAGCGGCCTCACCGCCTCCGATGTTCATCGCTTCTCACCTCCTTTTCTCTTGCTTCTGTTTTCTGAAGTTCCGTTTCTATCTGAGGTATCCGGTCTAAAATCTCCCGGCACAGGGCCAGCTTCTTCCGCTCCTGACGGATCTGGCGGTTGAGCTCCGCCAGCTGCTGATACACCTGCGCCTTTTCCGAGATCAGCTGCTCTCTGGGGATGCCGCATTGCTCCAGGGTGGAGACTGCTTCCAAGTATTGGGTGAACTCTGTCTCCATCCCAGACAGGCCGTCCTCATAGAGCTCCCTGGCCGGGGCCAGGGCCTCCGCGTCCGCCAGGGCTGTGTACAGCCGCTGCCGCCTCTTTTTCCGCACATTGAGGATGGTGCGCTGCTTGGTCAGGCTGGCCAGCGTTTCCTCTGTGCGGGAGAGGAAGGCCGCCATGTCATCAGGGCCGGTGATGTTGTTTTCCCGCAGGAAGGCGAACTGCGCCCGGTATCGTTCGGCTTTCATCACCTCCTGCCGGAGGCGGGGCGTTATGCGGGGTGGATACTGCCGCTGCCCGATCTTCCCCAATAAATAGAGGTAATGGACATAGAGGGCCAGAAAGCCCTTGTACTTGGGATGGGGCGTGTAGGGCCGATAGGCTATCCGTTTCGGGACGGCAGGACGTCGCCCAGCTTCAATGGCAGACAGGTTTCCCAGAATGGCAGCCCGGATGCCCTCCTCGGTGAACATCGGATCTTTCCTGCCGGGGATCATGAACCGATCCCGGCCTCTCAGTCGGAAGCCCAATCGGGCACCGTGTTTGATCTCGTAGCCCTTGTGCTCCATGAGCAGGAAGAAGTGTCCCAGGTCGTTTGCGTCCTGGATGGCCTCCCGCAGATCCGCCTCCAGCATACTGCGGAAGGTGGCCTGTCCCTTGGAGCGGCGGAGCCATTCCATGTAACTTACTGCCTTGGAAGGTTCCCCCTGCATGATAACAGAGAGACCGTGCTCCCTACACAGCCGGTCCGAGATGGCCCGGATCTGCCGGTAGTAGCTCTGGGCGTTGCTGCGGTACTTCTCGCCGGTGTCCGCGTTGACGGAGTTGAAGAGGATGTGAGCGTGGATATGCTCCTTGTCCACATGGACACCGATGACTGTCTGGTAACCGGGCAGGTGCTCTGAGGCGAACTCCTTTGCGATCTCCAGAGCCAGCTCCGGTGTGATCTCGCCGGGGCGGAAGGATTGGATCATGTGATAATACTGGACGCCGCCCTCTTTTCCATAGTCTCGCTTGGTCTCCAGCATTTGCCGTACCTCCCGGCCAGGCTCACAGTTCAGGCGGGCGGTGAGGACCTGCTCCAGGGTCTTGTCCCCGTTGAGAACATAGCGGACACCCACGTCCAGGCGGCCTTTCCGGGCCAAGATCTTGGTGACGGCCATCTACTTCTTCGCCACCTGGTACATCAGCTCATAGACCTGGTCCAGCAGGTACAGCCCGCGCTTGGCGTCCTCCGGCCTGGCGATCCCGGCGTTGACGCTGCGGGCGATCTGGTTGATGTTGTTTCCGATGTGATGGATTTCCGTGCGCAGAGCCTTGATCTCCTGGGTGGGGCGGGCCTTGACCAGCTTTCCCTCAATCAGGCGGACCAGGAAGGCTCGTTTGGTCAGGCCGCATGCACGGACCTGCCGGCACAGCAGCTGGTACTGCTGCGGTGTGAGTTCAATGTGAAGGTGGTGCATTTTCTCTTTCTCGGCCACACCGTCCTCCTTTCCGCGGCCAAGGGCCGCAGCTCTTTCCGCCCGCAGGCGGCATTGGGGTCAGGGGGATGCCCCCTGCAAGCGCGCGGATGTACATCCGCGCTATGCTTGCGCCCTCACCGCCGGAGGCGGCGAGGGGGCGCGGCCCCGCTGGGGCCGTCTCTAAGCGGTAGATCGATTGAATGATCTTTTAGTGATGCGTTCTCCTGCAAGAGAAAAGGACGGGTCATCTGTCCAGTCCCTTCTGGTGCTCCCGCAGCTTCAGGTTGTAGTGCTCCACCGGAATATCCCGCAGGCTAAGGCGCGATTTGTCCCGGATATAGGCTGAGTAGCGGGCATAGTCATAGCCTTGGGCGTCTATGAGCATACCGTCTCTCCGGCTCCGAACTGTTATCAGCAGGCAGCGGATCACACCGTGCGCATCCGTTCCCATCAGAGCCCGGTTCGCCGTGATAAATGGAGCTTTCTCTCCCAAGTGAGCGGCATAGTGCTGGTACTGTGCCTGGGTCAGCTCGATGACCTTGACCACATGGAAGGGAGATTGCCGGGCCATATGGGGCAGGGTATCCGTCAGCTCCCGAACACGTTCCGCTTTGCAGACAAATCTCGCCGTCTGGATAGGAGCTGTCAAGGCTTCGCCTCCTTTCAGGTGCAATGTATTTGCCCCCATAGAAAAATGGCATGGTGCAAATACATTGCACCATGCCATGCGGTTATCGTTCTTGGTCGTGATTTCTTTGCTTCCGATCTGGAGTGCGCTCAATCGGCACCACAAATCCCTCCGCCAACGTTTTATATTCTGCCTGTTCATCCAAGAAGAACTGTTCCAACGCCCCATACGCTCCCTTTGTCTGCGCCGCATTCAGGGCGTGGTAATACTCCACTTTTCTGTCGTCCCGGATGATGAAGGGAACAATGTCGTTTTTCAGACACTCTTTGAACAGGATGATCCGCCCGGTCCTGCCGTTTCCATCCTGGAATGGATGGATCGTCTCAAAGTCAGCATGAAATTTTGCCAAGTCTCCAAGCGTATGCTGAGGGATCGCATGATACCACTCCAGCAACTCTGTCATCCGTCCTTCCACCTCTTCCGGCAGGGCCGTGACAATATCCGAGACCATGTTTCTCCTGTTTTTATATTCTCCAACGGGATATCCATTGGCGAGATCCTCAAAAACACCGCTCTTCAGCTTATAGTGATACCGCTTGATAAGCTCATGAGAAAGGGGCAGATCGTATGTTTTCAACATCTCGTTGAACATCAGGAAATGCCCTGTCATTTCCTCCACGTCTTTCGCACGGATCACGGCATTCTCAGAGCTCAGCGTCCCGGTGTCGAAGAGGGATGCCGTCTGTTTCTCTGTCAGCGTGCTTCCCTCGATCTTATTGGAGTTGTAAGCCATCATCCGCTGCGTCAGCGCATAGATGCCACTGCGGTCGTTTTTCTGCTGTTCCACTTCAAAACGGTGGATCAGTTCCTCAACAAAATGGCCGGTCATCCACGATTCTCCCCTCTGATCTCTTGATTCGCCTCCCGTTCAGGAATGACGGCATTTTTCAAACACCTCATCATTCATGTTCCAGGCAGTCTAATTCGAGATATTGATAATCGGAAGAACGAAAGTCCCACGGCGTAGTAGCATTGAGTTCCTCACACACTTTCTCCGCTGCCTCCTCACTCCGCACATATCCGACAAACTGGCAGCCAGCATCCATATTGTCCAAAAAAATTAAAAAGATTTTAGATTCCATATTCCATTATTTCTCCGTTTGTGAATGCATCACACCCTATAGAGCGACCGATTTGATTCATTGCGCTTCCGCGGGGCTATCATTCGTGTATTCGATTTCACAATTGCAGCCGATCAGCTGCCCGCCACATACTGGGCACTGCTCCACATCGCAGTTGGCGTGATGGTAGTGCCCCAGCTTCGCGCCGCAGTCATGGCACCGCTCATCCGGCCACACAAAGTCCTCATCGCCATACTTGACCCGCTTATAATACTTACCTCTGGAATATACTCCAGGCCATGTGCAGCCATCCACTTTCAGCATCCGGCCTCCGCAAATCTCACAGGGGGCGCCGCCTGCCGCGATCAGTGCCTCGATTTCTTTCTGATCCATGTGCGATGTTCTCCTTTCCTCCTCTATGTTCCTGACCCCAATATACCATAGGAGAGTGCGGTTATCCATCTAAATCCGCAGACAATGTGCCGTTTGATCTCATAATTTTCGGCCTGGATATACATCGATTTTGCGCAACAGTGCGAAGATCAAACCATGTACTTATCTCTCCTGTTGTACGTGCTTCTTGGGTTGTTTCCGATCCAACTTCGGTATCATATCCAGGAACTGGCGCACCCGCTTCTGCAGATGGCGTTCAATGGCCATCAGGCGGTACTCCGGCCAGTTCAGCCGGAGATGGCGGCGGAAGGTGAAGCCGATGAGCTTCCGCAGTTGCCGGACCTGGACGGGGCCCATGACCTCCTGGCAGACACTCTCGAAGCTGACGCCGTAGGCCGTTCCGCGGGTCTTGGCATAGGCGTCCAGGTCCTGGAAATCCTCCGGCATGGCGAAGTTGAACAGGGACATCCCGTTGTCAAACACAGGCGCCGCGCCGGTGACCTTCCCGGTGTGGTTGTCCCGCAGGACGCCGAAGTTGCCGAAGTGCCGGTCCTCATTGTAGATCACAGCATCGAACACCAGCATACTCCTGACCTGCTCATAGGCTTCCGGTCCAAGCTGCCGGTAATACTCCAGGCAGGCTTTCAGCCCGCCCTTCCGCACAATCCGGCCAATGGGGATATAAGAGGTGTCAATATCCGTGAACAGCTTGCAGCGGGAGGCCAGGATGCCCTTCCAGTTTTCCAGCTCGTAGGCCACCGCGTCCAAGCCCATGGCCTGGGCGACCTGGCTGGCGTAAAACTCGCTGTAGGGCTCATTCCCGGTGTTGGCCGCGCCGAAGGTTCCGCCCTTATACAGATAGATGCCCTCACCCTCGATAAACCGCCACGCCTTGGGGAGCATCCCGTTGGTGGTCAGCTCCGGCGAGGTGGTAAAGGCCGCGTCGCTCTGTCCGATGCCGGTGTAGGCCACCAGGGACAGGATCTCAGAGAAACGGTTCTCATATAGATTGTACTGGGCAAATGTCCCGGTAAAGCCATGGGGCACCACCCAATAGCTGTCGTTCAGGGACAGGCCCTTACACACGTCGATGATGCCCTTGGTATCGTTGACGCTCAGGCCGAAGGTTTTCAGGATCTCCGCCACATAGGCGCGGTTCTTGGGGATCACCCGCCGCTGCAGCCATTTCACCAGCCCGTCGTCCGCCAGCTCCAGGTCCAGGGGGAACAGTGCCCGAGCTTCTTCATTGACGCTGTGAATCTGCGCTTTCAGGCCCTCGATGCCCCGCTCGGACAGGGTGAAGGACAGAAGGTCGGTGTCATACAGCCGCAATACATAGCCTTTCTCCATACACTGTTCCCTCCATTCTTCCTCATTATATCGGCCCCCGCACATTTACGCAAGGGGAAACGGGACACAAACAGCCTCACACCACAGGTGGGTCACCTCTCCCTTGCAGGCAGCCTTTTCCTTGCATGAACAGGCCTGGGACGTGCCGGCTGCGGAGCGGCCGCCTCCAGAGGAAATCCCTCCAGCTCCACAGACAGGGGACGGGAGGCATTCTCCAGCACCTTCTTCAAGCTGTGCTGCGCCCCGATATTGGCCACGTCGATTTCATTAACACATCGGCTCAGCCAGGGGAGCGCCATTGCCAGCTGCTCCGTCAGACTTACCACATCCAAGGTCGTCAGCTTGTCCAGGGAGACATATACGGAGGACTGCCGGTGCTCAAAGCCGTGGCTCTCCATAAACCGGCGGATGTCATGGTAGGCTTGGGTTGGGTTTTGCGGATAGTATCGTTTGAGTGATTCTTGGCGCAGGTCGAAGGAGATCTGCTTCTGGCTTCCACTGTTCGCCATATCAGGTCACCTCCGGCCCTGGAGCTTTCCCGCCTGGGCCAGCAGATCCTCACGGTCGCCGTTGTCATCCTGCCAAACGCAGGAGGAGGCCATGGCGGGGAACCACGCTGTCCGCAGCAGCGCCATGATGACCGCCCACAGATTGGCGAAGTCATCCGCGCCGCCGCAGTCGGTGCAGGTAAGCACAGGGCCGTCCCGGACACAGCGCAGGCCATGAGCCGCGAAGCTCTTTTGGACCGTCTGCCGCACAGCGTCCAAGGTGTAACCCTGCTGTTCCACTTTCCGTTGGTCAAATGTCATGTCAACTCTCATCTGTTTCACCTCTATCTTGTGGGATTGCCTACAGGATACCGCGCCTCTGCCGGTTTATCCACTCCTTTTCCCAAACAGCATCCGCAATTCACGCACACGGCTCCAGCTCCCGCGTGATCCGCTCCCTGGCCAGTCTTGCGTACTCATCCGTGACCTCGATGCCGGTGGCTGTGTAGCCCTCCAGCACGGCGGCCAGCACGGTGGTGCCGCTGCCAGCGAAGGGGTCCAGGATATGGCCTCCCGGCTCGGTGATCTTCACGATGTCCCGCATGAGCTGGAGGGGTTTCTCCGTCAGGTGGATGCGGTTCTGGGGATTGCCGTACTTGAACACACCGGGGAGACAGGGCACCGGGCGGCTGATGGGCATATCGCCGTTGGAGCCCCAGACAATGTACTCCGCCTGCTGCCGGAACCGGCCCTTCTGGGGCCGGCTGTTGCCCTTGTCCCAGACAGCGGTTCCCCGCCAGATCCACCCTGCCCACTGGAGGGCGTCGCTGGCGGCGGGAAGCTGGCGCCAGTCGATGAACATACACACCGGGGCGCCGGGCTTGCAGAGCTTTCTGGCATCACTGAGCCACTCCGCCGCCCAGCGGGTCCAGGACCTCTGGTCCTTGGAGTCCCCGTCAAAGGGCGGGGGCGCATGGTCCCCCATGCTGGAATACTTCTTAGCGGTGGATTTGTTCTTCTCCGCCTGAGTGCGTCCCCCGGAGGCGTAGGGCGGATCGGTGATGACAGCGTCAAAGGTTCCGGGGGCAAAATCACGGAGCAGCTGCAGGGCATCGCCCTGGATGATGTTCCACTTGGGGTTATCGCTCATAGGCAGATCTTCCTTTCTTCTTTTGATGAGATTTTGAAGGAGGCGTATGGCTGGACAGTTCGGTATCTACATATTCGCTGATGATATGGAGGGCCTCCGCATAGCTGTCGGAGCTGGTGACGCGGCGGAACATCTCATTCGCCCGGTCTTTTTGGCCTGCTTCCTTCAGCAGATGGGAAGCTCGGCCCAGGATACTGAAAATGTTCCCATCCTGGTCCTCCAAGCGCATGGAGGGCTTTCTCTGCTTCGGATCTTCCAGGTGATACCCGCCCAACTGATTAGGAACATAGTCACTCAGCCAGGTGCCTACGAATTGTCCATAGGTCTGCAGGCGCCACATAGCCAGCTTCCCCACATCCAGCTTGACACCGTCAAAGGGGAATAGAAGGTTGGTCAGCTCCTGATGCTGAAACACAAAGACACTTTCAAACCGGCTGCTGTCCAACAGGATACCCGCCTCCGTCAGAAGGCCGTTGATCCCGTCCACCCACTCCTGGGGGTTGCCGCCGCAGCCCTGGAGGATCAGGCCCTCCTGTCCATCCATGCGCCGCAGATCATCTGTTGTGATTTGCTGAATCTCTGCCATGCTCTCCTCCTATCTGGCCCGTCCCTGTTTGGTGCGGGGCTGTGTCTTTTCCAGCCGTTTCTGGTCAAATATGACCGGGATACCCAGGTCATGCGCACGCTGCGCCTCAGCCTGCATTTCAGGTGTAAGAACCGGACCGTACACATTGACCTGTTGGCAGAGCTCCACCAGACGCAGACCCATGTCCCGTGCCGCCTGGTCCTGGGCTGGATCACCGGGGTCGGCAAAGGGCGGAAACATGAGGTGGGGGCATACCGGCACATCCCCCGACAGAAACACCTCCTGGGCTTTCTGCCGGGCAAATTCAATGTTTTTCTCGACCTCGCCCCGCAGGGGGGGCGCAGATATAGATCAGCTTCGGGCTGTGTTCCTTGTTTTGGCTGCGAAATGCATCCAGATAGCTGCCGGCTGCCTGCCGGAGCTGCTGGTAATCTGACGGCGTCGGGTGATATGCGTACCAATCTGTTTTGCCATCATTGACCCAGATGTGGGGATCGACGCCGCTTTTTAGGTAGGGATTGTTGGGGATCTCCTTCTTGCCCCACAGATCCTTCAGGCGCAGGGTCAATTTGTCCACCACACCCAGATCGTTGTCCAGCAGGGTGAGGCGGAGGGCCTCATAGTGATCCGCATGGCCCATGGTCACAAATTCGGCTCTTACCTGCCGGCCCGCGTCAAGACCACCCAAACAGGCACGGCCCACAAAAACCGGATCTTGGATGACCTTCCCGTCCTCGAACAGCTTTCGCAGTTCCTGCTCAAAGAAGTTGCTCACCGCTCCACCTGCCTCTCCTTGATTTTTGCTTTTGTAGGCTCCGGCTGCCCCGCCAGCGGCGCCAACTCATCCCTGGAGCCATCCCGGATGACGGAGCGGCCCTGGCCACTGATGGCCAAAGTATCCAGCGTGTCATTTTGGATCTCCTCGCCGCTGATCACCAGTGCGGTATCCGTCAACCGCACATCGCCGGACACTCTGCCATAGACGGCACTCTGGCCGGAGATCATGGGGACGCCTCCGGTATCCTGGTTATACACGATCACCGCAAAGCCGGAGGCTCTGGCGTGGTCTGTGAGGATCGCGCCCCGGATGTAGGCGTCATCCTCCGCACGGGCATGGCCGGCCAGAAGGGCTCCCCGCGACACATAGGCATGATTGCAGGCAATGGCGTTTCCCCGCAGGTAGGAACCCTTGTCCACATAGGCATCATTGCAGGCGATGGCGTCATCGAAGATCCAGGCGTCATCACCCGGTTCAAAGGACAGGTTGCTCTCGCTCTCCACGAAGCCGCCCAGGTCTCCGGCCTTGACCTCGCCGCCCACATCCTGCAGGGCACGGATACGGTGCAGGAAGGGGTATTTTTCATGGGGGATCTCAGTGACCTCGTATTTATGATTCGTCGTGATCCATCATCTCCTCTCTTTTATGCGGCCTGCCGGAACAGATCCCCTTGCAGATCCTCCCGGCGGAATGCCGCGTCAATGTCAGAAAACCGCTGGGTACGGTTGAATTTCTCGGACACCTTTCCTGGCAGGGCCTGGAGCTCCAGCATCCTTGCCCACAGCTCCGGGTGGTGGTCATAGAGGTGGCGCAGCTCCCGCCGCTTGGCGTTGGGGCAAAACCAGCACCCGCCCCGGTCGGTGAAGGCATAGACAGGGGAAAGGAGCCCTGCCTTTTGGCAGAGCTCCTTGGCGTCTTGTTCCGTGTAGTTGTACTTCTCCAAAAGGGATACCTGGTTCTGCCCAAGCCGCAGAAGTCGTTCCTGCTCGTCTTTGGCGATACCGATGTACTGGATCATATCAGGCGGCAGAGTCTTTTGATACCGCTGGATGGGCCGCAGCTTGCAGTCCCTCTGGACAGAGCACCGCCCGCAGATGGGGAATGAACGAAGCAGGCCCTTCTTGGGGCCGCGGGTGACCGGCCCGGTGAACAGATCCACATAGGTCTTTTTGCCGCGGATCACCGTCACTTTGATCCCCATACGCTCCAGAGCAGGGATGCCCTTGGAATAAATAAAGTCCCGGTGCTCCGGAACTTCTCCAGAGATCGTTTTGTCAAACATCACTTCACAGTAGACGGCCTCGTCCAGCGGCTCCCTGTGCTCCAGGGCCAGCAGGATCGCACCCAGGCTGTCCTTTCCAAAGCTGCAGGAAGCGATATACTTCAACGTTTGGGTACACCCACTTCCTGTAAATGACAGGCTTCTACCAATTTTCCAGTGCGATCCGTCTGCTCCCAGGGCGCTTCCTGATGGGTGAAGTGTCCGTAGTTGCAGAACTGGACAAAGCCAGGGCGATCCAGGCCCAAGGTACGGATCATCCCGTCCGGGGTCAGGTCGAATACAGCACGGACAGCCTGCGCCAGTGCAGCATCAGGATGTTCTCCGGTGCCGTGGGTATCGATGCCCACGGCCACAGGCTTCGCCTGCCCAATGGCATAGGTCAGGGAGACCTTGCATCGCTCCGCCAGCCCAGCCGCTACGATGTTCTTGGCGATGTACCGAGCCATATAGGCGCCGCTGCGATCCACCTTCGTCCCATCCTTCCCGGACAGCGCCCCACCCCCGTGGGGGACAAGTCCGCCGTAGGTGTCCACCATGAGCTTGCGGCCCGTCAGGCCGGTGTCCGCCTCAAAACCGCCCAGGACGAAGTGCCCGGAGGGGTTGATAAGGATCTCTGTATCCTCATCAATGGGGAGCTCCCGGAGCGCGGGGATGACCACTGACTTCACGACCTCCCGCCGGAGTTCTCCCACATCTTTGT
>CALWBC010000381.1 GCA_944375755.1 uncultured Mediterraneibacter sp.
CGCGTTGTATTCCGGGCTGTCTTGATGAGAAAACGAGGAGTGTCTGAAATGCTGCGGATTTTATATTGTGACGATGAACCGGCCCAGGAGATTTACCTGCAGAGAGCCGTTCAGAAATGGGAAGAGACAAGCAGGGAGACGATCCGTCTTCAGACCTTCCGGAGTGCGGAGGAGGTTCTGTTTGAACTGGATCAGACGGTTCCCTACGATTTGCTTTTACTGGATATTCAGATGAAACAGATGAACGGCATGGAACTGGCCCGCGAGATCCGTAAGAGAGATCGGAATGTTGCCGTCGCTTTTCTGACGAATGATCCTGGTTTTGTATTTGACGGATATGAGGTGGAAGCGGTCGGTTATCTGATGAAGCCAGTGAATTCGGATCAGCTGGCGTCTCTTTTGAACCGGATTTATGAGAAAAAGGGGAAGGAGAAGCGTTACCTGATCTTCCGGTATTCCGGGGAGGATTATCGTCTGGAGGAGCAGGAAATCGTTTATCTGGAATCTGACGGACATTATATCAGGATTCACGGGATGGATAGGATTTATGATGTGAAAGAAAAATTTCAGAACATGCTCAACGTTCTGGAGGGGGACGGATGGATCCGCCCGCATCGCAGTTATTTTGTAAATCTCGGATGTGTGGAAAAAATTACCCGTACCGAGTGTGTGATGGAAAATGGAGAACGGATCCCTGTATCCCGCAATCGTTACCGGGAGGTCAATGAAGCGTTTATCGATTATTACAAAAACCGGATGGGCGTGTGAGAAAATGTGGTTGTAAGACGCAGTGCGGGAGTCAAAAACCCCACAGCAAGCTACGGGGTATTAAATTTGTAGCGCAGCAGAGCTGCGGGGTTTTTGACCCTCGCGGCAGGTCTACACTTCGTTTCGGTCGGTGCTAACCGTGTGCCGCCGGCACACAGCACCGCCAAATGGACATGCAAGCATGTCCGCTTGGCTCGTTGCCCACGGGAATAAATCGCTGCAGACATAGGGTTTATGTGGAAAAAGGGATGGAAAACAGGATGGCACAGTGGATATTTCTATTGGCTCCGGTATTGATTCTTGCCGGAACGGCATGGCAGACAGTGAAAGAAAAAGGCAGGCGATGGTGGCTGCTTTTTCTGACGGTTCCGGCGGCAGCCGGCGTTGGGTTTGTGATACAGATCATGGCCGGCAGATTTGGAGTTCTGGAAAAATGGAGACTGATCTTTGTGCTTGTGATCCTGGCAGCCGCCTTTTTCTGGCTGAGAGTTTGTTCTTTTCCGACGTCATGGGGCTATGTGATTCTGTTTCTGGCATTTGAACTGACGGCAGGGGCGCTTGGGTTGTTTTATCCCGGAGTGGCGCCGTGGGCTGCAGTACTTCTTGTATTGTTTTTCTTTCTGTGCGAGGGCGGGCAGCGGTTTATGAGACAGAGCTGGGAGCAGAGGACAGCCCAGTATCAGAATCAGATCCTGGAGCAGCAGATTGCGGAAGTACAGAACATTTATCAGACGATGCGCGGCTGGCGCCATGACTATCATAATCATATGCAGGTGCTGAAAGCCTATCTGACGGCAGACCAGGAAGATCAGGCGAAAGACTATCTGGAACGGCTTGAGCAGGATTTGGATCATGTGGCGCAGTGGATCGAGACGGGAAATGTCCGGGTCGATGCGATCATCAACTCGAAAATTTCCCTTGCCATGCAGAATGAGATCGACGTCAATTATAAAGTCACGGTGCCGGAACATCTGACGGTCACGGACATTGACCTCTGTGTACTGATCGGAAATCTGATCGACAACGGGGTGGAGGCCTGTGAGAAGATGGAGGAAGGACGGAAATTTATCCGCCTGTATATCGGCGTGCTGAAAAAGCAGCTGTATATTTCCGTCACCAATGCGACCAGCGAGGTGGTGCGGAAGCTGGATGAGGAATATATCACGATGAAGCGCGGAAATCACGGGCATGGCTTGAAGCGGATCAACGGAATCGTGGAAAAGTACAACGGATATATCAACCGGAAAAATGAACCGGGAGTCTTTGTGACGGAAATCATGCTGCCGTTATAAGATTGAAAGAAATACATTTTGTGGTTACAGTTCAGCCAGGTCTGTGCATTCACTGCACAGACCGTATGAAAACGTAAAGTCTGCGGGCATCCGACCCATCGCGAAGCGATTTCCAATGGCCGGATGCCGTAACAGTTCAGCAGGCTGAACTGTTACATTTTGTGCACGGGATCTGACATTTCGTGTACATTTTTTTTGTCCGGAAAATATCTGTGGTAAACTTTCGTTATCCGGGGAAGGTGAAAAATGGCAACCGTCCGGCCAGTTGGATTGTCACAATACATTCCCGGAAAAAATGACTTGCAGAAAGAGAGGACATAAGAGATGATGAAACATTCTATAATTTCCAATTTCCGTTACGTTTACGGCAAGGCGTGGCAGTATTCTCATAAAATACTGTACGCCCAGGCTGCGGAAATCGCCGGAGAGGTGTTGGGAACTTATCTTTCCGCCGCGCTGCCGGCAGCCGTGCTGTATCTGCTGGAGCGCAGTGTGGGAATGGGCGGCATGCTCGGAGGACTTTGTGCTGTTTTTGCTGTGGTTGGCTCGGTACAGGTCTTTCGGACATATTTCAGCGAACGCAATTTTTTCCAGTATGCCGATGTGCGGATAGAAAAGATGATGACAGACGTATGGCGCAAGAGCTGGGAGGTACCTTACGCCTGGAGAGAAAGCGAGGAAGGACAGAATGCACTGGCGCAGACGCAGAGAGCCATGCAGGGAAACTATGAGGGGTTTGAGGGAGTATTTCCGACAACGACGAAATTGCTGAACGGTGTGCTCGGACTGATGGTGTTTGCAGCCAGCCTGACTGTTTTCAACCCGCTGCTGGTGGCTGGCATTCTTGGCCTGTCGCTGGTCCAGGTGATCGTTTACCGCAAAGCGCTGAATAATAAATGGAAACATAAAAAACAGCGGTCGGATATATGGAGAACACAGAGTTATTTTCAGTCTCTGGCATTGGAACGCCATGCGGGAAAGGATATTCGTCTGTACCGTCTTCAGCCCTGGATTTCCGGCAGATATGACGAAGCCAACAAGAGAGAAAACAATCTGATCCGAAAGGAACAGTTGATGTTTCTGGTCAGCGACTATACCGGTATTTTCCTGGAATTTTTCAGAGATGCGGTCTGCTACGGATATCTGCTGCTCCAGCTGGCGCAGGGAATGGATCTGGCGGCTTTTACGCTGGCGATCGGAATGGTCCGGGGGATCTCCACGTATATGATGCAGATCGCTGAAAACGGTGTAAAGCTGTTCTCTGATTTGCGCTATGTGGGAACAATCCGCGAATATATGGACAGGGAAGAGAAAGAGGACGGGATGGCAACGGAAAGCGGATCAGAACTGCAGGACCGGCATCGCGATGCACAGATAGCGAAAGAGAGCAGATTATCAGGAAAGGGCCTTGTCATCGAGGCGAAGCATCTCAGTTTTTCTTATCCGAATGCGGAAACGCCGGTTCTGGAGGATCTTTCCTTCTGTCTGGAACCTGGAAAGAAGACGGCGCTGGTAGGGGTGAACGGAGCGGGGAAAAGTACGCTGGTAAGGATCTTATGCGGTTTTTATCGCCCTTCCTCAGGAACACTTACTGTGAACGGGATCCCTGTGGAGAAAATAGACAGGCGGGAATTGTGGGAGCATCTCGGAGTGATCTTTCAGCAGCCGTTTGTTTACGCCGGTTCGATTCTGGAAAACATTGCCGGGCGTTCCTCCGGGGAAGATCCGGAGATACGGAAAAGATGCCGGGAGGCGTTGGAGCAGGCCGGCCTGTGGGAGAAGATTGAAAGACTTCCCAGGGGGATGGATACCAATATCGGAAAGGAACTGGAGGAGGACGGCGTCCTTCTGTCCGGGGGAGAATTCCAGAAACTGGTCCTGGCGAAGGTACTGTTCCGGGACGCGCCTTTTGTTCTGCTGGATGAACCCACGGCGGCGATGGATGCTTTGGCGGAACAGGAAACGTATGAGTTGTACGATCGTCTGCTGGGGGACCGGACGATGCTGATGATTTCCCACCGGCTGGCCTCCACAAAATTTTGTCAGGAGATCTTATATCTGAAGGACGGCAGGATTGCAGAGCAGGGTACCCATGAAGAACTGATGCGGGCAGGCGGAGAGTATGCGGAAATGTTCCGGATCCAGAGCCAGTATTATCAGGACGGACAGGAGGAAGTAAGCCATGAGTAAAAAACAGGTATTCTATGAGACGGGAAGGCTGCTTCGGATGGTACAGAGCAATCAGAGACTGCTGATCGCCGTTCTGGTGATCGGAGGAGCCAGTGGAGCAGGAGTGTCCTTTCTTCAGATTTATTTTTCCGCTCAGATTCTGAATGGTCTGGCAGCAGGCAGTGTCGAACAGGCAGGGGCGGCGGTGGCTGCGCTTCTCGGCGGAACAGTACTGCTCAGAGCAGTTTCCAGAAGCTGTACTCAGCTGGTGGAGGTATGGAGACAAAACTGCGGAAATACCATTCGCCGAAAACTGGTGGACAAGGTCATGCGCATAGCCTATGACAAATACGAACAGCCGTCTACTCTGGATGAAATAGGAAAAATCCAAAATGGCGAGACGGGAAACGGTGGAATTGAAGATCAGCTGAATTCCGTGTATCGGCTTTTGCAGTATTTGTTTCAGTGTCTGTTTTCCCTGGTGTTTCTCGGATGCATGATAGGACAGGTCGCAGTTCTGGCAGGGAGACACGGCTTCGTGTTTCTGGCTGCCGGGTTTGCAATGATCCTGTTCGGTATTGCCGTCATGCGTCTGCAGGTCCGGAATAATCAGAAAGGGCAGGAAAAAATCTTTCAGATACGCAAAAAGAACGATCACAGCAATCGTGTATACTTATATTATAGAAACCTGGTGCTTGATTACAGGATCGGTCAGGATGTCCGGATCTATCAGATGGCAGACATGCTGCTTCAGAGAACAAAGGAAAATATCCGCAAACTGGACCCGTTGGAGTGGGGGACAGTCATGGGAAAAACAGGTGTGAAAAATATTTCCCTCGGAACGCTTCTGTCATTTCTTTCATACGCATATGTGGCAGTATGCGCCCGGGCGGGCATTTTTCCGGTCGGCAATGTCCTTCTGTATGCCAGTTCTGTCGAGCGCTTTACCGATGCGGTGCAGCAGTTTCTGAGCGAATACAGTCAGTATTGTTATCGATTCGCGTATCTGAAATCCTATTCGGATTTTCTCGGCAGCAGCGATATGCTTTACGACGGCACGCTGCCGGTGGAAAAGCGGGACGATGGTGAGTATGAGTTTGAATTGAAAGACGTAAGCTTTTCCTATCCGGGAACGGATCAGAAAGCGCTGGATCATATCAATCTGAAATTTACGGTTGGAAAGCACTACGCACTGGTAGGACAGAACGGATCGGGAAAGAGCACACTGATCGCCTTGCTCTGCAGGCTGTATGAGCCCACGGAGGGTCAGATCCTGCTGAACGGAATTCCCATCGGGCTGTATGACTACCAGGAATACACGGACATTTTTTCCGTTGTCTTTCAGGATTATCAGCTGTTCGCCGCGCCGGTCAGCGAAAATGTAGCCGGCGGGTCGGAAGTGGATCCGGAAAAGCTTCATAAATCTTTGGCGGAGGCAGGAGTCCTCCAGCGGGTGGAACAGATGAAGGAGAAGGAAAATACATGGCTGTATCATGAGATCGAGGACGGCGTCGAACTTTCGGGAGGGGAAGCGCAGAAGCTGGCGATGGCCCGCGCGCTGTATAAAGATGCGCCGTTTGTGATCCTGGATGAACCGACGGCAGCGCTGGATCCGGTGGCGGAAGCGGAGGTTTATGAGACCTTCCACGATATCACAAAGGGAAAAACTGCTGTCTACA
>CALWBC010000382.1 GCA_944375755.1 uncultured Mediterraneibacter sp.
AACCAAGCCTTTACCCAGCTTCCCAACGGGACGCAGGTGGAAGTGATCGGCACCGAGGATAACGGCTGGGTGAAAATTCTCCTGCCGGAGCGCGAGGGCTACGTCTGCGGCGACTATCTGACCGTGAGCGACGCCGCCACCGGCGACGGCGATTTTTCCCTTACCCTGAATGGGGAGGAACTTTCCGCCCTGCTGGAACAGTTTGGCGGATCAGTTGGCGGCAGCGCCGCCCTGACCCCGGACGGCAACCTATCGCTGATTGACGACATCGGAACCACCGGCGGCAAGCAGTTTATCACGCTGCAAACCAAGGCGGGCAACACCTTTTACCTGATTATCGACCGGGACGACGAGGGCGAGGAAACCGTTCATTTCCTGAACCAAGTGGATGAAGCCGACCTGATGGCCTTGACCGAGGATGGCGAAACCGCCCCGGCGACCTGTACCTGTACGACCAAGTGTGAGGCCGGGGCCGTCAACACCGCCTGCCCGGTATGCAAGGACAATCTCACCGCCTGCGTAGGCGCAGCGCCGGAGGACGAGGAACCGGCAGAACCCACCGAGCCGGAGGAAGAAGCCGGAAACAGCATGGGCGGTTTGGTTGTGTTCCTTGTGGTGCTGCTCATTGGCGGCGGCGCGGCCCTTTACTTCTTCAAGTTTAAGAAGCCGAAAGCCGATACCAAGGGCAACGACGATCTGGACGAATACGACTTCGGGGAGGACGAGGACGACGACGAGGACGACGACGAGGACGAACCGGCCCCGGAGGACGAGGACGACACCGGCGAGGTGGAGGCCAGACCGTTAGACGACTATTTGCTGGATGAAGATGAACCGAAAAAGGAGGAATAAAGTGCAAAATATAAGACGCGCCTACCAGAAAAAGGCGCGTCTTATATTATTCAAATGTATTTGTGTTCGGATTGAACCAACGTGAGTTGTTCACAAGCAAATTTTTTCCCTGTTCCTTACGTTCTCCCTCATATACAGCTTTGCATTTTGGGCAGGTAAAGAAAAATTTGTAGTGATGTGAATTGCTTAATGTTTCATATTCACCAATCATCTGTGAGCCACAGAATTTACAAATTTGAACCAAAACGATCACCACCTTTTTATATGCCTTTAATGGCAGCTTGTATCATAGAAGTTGTAATAGCTGTTGCAATTTCCTTTACGGCATCCAGTACAAAAGGTATTCCTTTTTCTTTGATGGTGGATTTTGTTTTGTTCCAAACGGTATCACTTTTGATTTTGTCCAAAAGTTCATGCCCATCCCAAGTGAGGCGACCGACCCCGAAAGATTGTAATTCATTGTTACTGTAACGCCCTTTATAGTCATATATCAATCCTGCATCATACAAAATGGCACAATGATAGGCGATAGTTTTCATATCGTAACCATCAATTTGAATTTTGTCGCTACTTAACCAAGTATCAACGTATTTTTCCTCGATGGTAAAAAGGATTTTTCTTATTAGTTCCATATCACGTTGCACAATAACACCCCCTTTTTCAAATTATACAATATTTCCACCATAAACGAAAGGAGCAAATAAATTATGAAGTTAGTAATTGCAGAGAAACCGAGCGTCGCCCGCAGCATTGCGGGCGTCATCGGAGCCAACAAGAAACAGGACGGCTACATGGAGGGGAACGGCTATCTGGTGAGCTGGTGCATCGGCCACCTTGTTTCCCTTGCCGACGCCGGGGCCTATGACCCCCGCTATAAGAAATGGGCCTATGACGATCTGCCGATTTTGCCGCAGGAATGGCAGTATATCATCCCGGACGAGAAGAAAAAGCAGTTTGACACCTTACGTTCCCTGATGGAGCGGCCCGATGTGGACGGCCTTGTGTGCGCCACCGACGCCGGGCGCGAGGGGGAGCTGATTTTCCGTTTCGTCTACCAGATGGCAGGCTGCAACAAGCCGTTCAAGCGCCTTTGGATTTCCAGCATGGAGGACGCCGCCATCCGGGAGGGCTTTTCCCACCTGAAACCGGGGGCCGACTACGACAGCCTGTATCAATCGGCCCTGTGCCGGGCGCAGGCCGATTGGCTGGTGGGGATCAACGCCACCCGGCTTTTCTCCATCCTCTACCACAAGACCCTGACCGTAGGCCGGGTGCAGACGCCCACCCTCAAAATGCTGGTTGACCGGGAGGCCAAGATCAGCGATTTCAAAAAAGAAAAATATCACATCGTCCATATCGCGGCGGGCGGCATGGAGGCGGCCAGCGACCGCGTTTCCAATGCTGCCGACGCCGACGCCATCAAGACGGCCTGTGCAGGAGCGCAGGCCGTTTGCGTAACAGTGAAGCGGGAGAAAAAGGCAGAACAGCCGCCTCGCCTCTACGACCTTACGACGTTGCAGCGGGAGGCCAACCGCCTGTTTGGATTTACCGCCAAGCAGACCCTTGACTATGCCCAGCAGCTTTATGAAAAGAAACTGCTGACTTATCCCCGCACCGACAGCCAGTACCTTACCGACGATATGCAGCCCACGGCGGAAAGCATCATTTCCGGCCTGTGGCCCCTGCTTCCCTTTGCGGCGGGCCTTGACATTGCCCCGCAGTTTGGCCGGGTGCTGAACAGCAAAAAGGTGAGCGACCACCATGCCATTATCCCCACGATGGAATTTGTGCAGAAAGGCTTTGACGGGCTGACCGAGGGGGAGAAAAAACTTCTCTCCCTTGTCTGCTGCAAGCTGCTGTGTGCCGTGGCTGCGCCCCATGTGTTTGAGGCTGTCACCGCCACTTTCACCTGTGCCGGGAAAGAGTTTACCGCCAAGGGCAAAACCATCCTGACGCCGGGCTGGAAAGAGATTGACCGCCGTTTCCGCGCTTCCTTTAAGGCCGACGCCGACGAGGACGCCCCGGAGCTGGCGCGGGAGCTGCCGGAGCTGGCCGAGGGGCAGACCTTTGACAAGGTAGAGGCTTCCGTTACCGAGCATTTCACCACGCCGCCGAAGCCCTACACCGAAGATACACTTTTGTCGGCTATGGAACGGGCCGGGGCCGAGGATATGCCGGAGGACGCCGAACGGCAGGGATTGGGAACCCCGGCCACCCGCGCTTCCATTCTGGAAAAACTGGTGCAGATGGGCTTTGTGGAGCGGAAAGGCAAGCAGCTTCTTCCCACCAAGGACGGCCACAACCTTGCCTGTGTCCTGCCGGATGTGCTGACCTCTCCCCAGCTCACCGCCGAATGGGAAACCAAGCTGACGGCCATTGCCAAGGGCGAGGCTGACCCGGAGGGCTTCATGGCTGGCATTGAGGAAATGACGCGGGGCCTGATTTCCGGCTATTCGCAGATCAGCGAGGACGCACAGAAGTTGTTTCAGAAAGAGCGTGTGGTTATCGGCAAATGCCCCCGCTGCGGCGAGGCCGTCTACGAGGGCAAGAAAAACTATTACTGCGGAAACCGGGCCTGCCAGTTTGTCATGTGGAAGAATGACCGATTTTTTGAGGAACGGGGCAAGGCGTTCACCCCGAAGATCGCCGCCGCGCTGCTCAAAGACGGAAAGGCAAAGGTAAAGGGCCTGCGCTCCATGAAAACCGGCAAAACCTACGACGGGACGGTGCTTTTGGCAGATACCGGCGGGAAATACGTCAACTACCGCATTGAACGGAGGGAGAAAAACTAAAAAACAGCAAGCATAGGGAGTGTAGCCACACTCCCGGCAAATCCCTGACCCGGCCACCCTGCCGGGCCGGGGATTTTGCTTGTTGGGGAAGTCCCCAAACCCCTGTGAAAAGCCGCCGCAAAAGCGCAGAAAGGAGTGATTTATGTCGTACAGCTCTTACGACCTTGACAACTTAGAACCCGCTGAAACCATGAAGATTGAACGCCGAATTTACTTTGAAAGCGAAAAATCCGATATTTCCGGGCTGGCCGCCCTGCCCCTGGCGGAGCTTCTTTCCCTGCGGGCGGAAAGCGCCGCCGCAGAACAGGAAGTGTTTGACCGGCTAAAGGAGCTGGCCGCCGCCTGGGAGGAACAGGCCGGAAAGACCCTCTCCCTGGATAAAGCCCTGGAATACGCCCGGACGCGGCCTGTCCAGCACACTTCAAACCAATGGGAGCCGCAGGGCGATTTTCTCCGTGTCCGAAGCAACGCTGTCTATAAAATGACCTATTCCATTTCCGAGAACACCCGATATGACAGAGCGGCCGAGAAATCCATCCCCTATTCCTGGACGCTGAACTGGCGCCTTTTTACCAATGCGCCGGGGAATTACGGACAGGCGAAAATCGCCGGGCAAAAGAAAGTCTTTGACAGCCGGGAAGCACTGGACAAATACCTGAATGGCCGTATCAAGGCCCACCAGCATTTGTTTACGGAG
>CALWBC010000383.1 GCA_944375755.1 uncultured Mediterraneibacter sp.
TAGGTAATTGCGAAACTGGTTCGGGATATGAGCCCAAATAGTGCTGGAACTTGGAATTTTAGAATATCTGGGATTGAAAAGAACAGAAAAATGTGGTGGATTATGATATAAGTTGGAATTGAACAGAAAATGGGCGCACTTATAGAGGTAAATGAAAAACCTTGTTTTAAGAATAGTAAGTTCTATGCAATTAAGGGTTTAAGACTACGGATGTACTGATGCTGTTTGATCTTATCAGCGAGAATCACTCCGATAAGCTGTGTGATGCCAGCCAGGATCAGATCGGCATGAAGTGTTTTCTCATTTTGCGTTTTGCGGGCGGCAATCTCAAAGCTGTCTTTGAAGTGGTTGATGGAGCGTTCTACAGTGGTTCTGATCTTATATGTATCGTTCCATTCCTCAGTCCCGCGCACAGTGCCGGGATAAGTACGTAAGTCTTTTTCAGGGTAAAGGTATACCATTCTTCCACATGGTGAAGATGTGCAGGGAGAGTCACAGTGACAGACACGGTGATATTTTCCTGTGGAGGGATTCTTTTCCCATTTGACTTTTGGACAGATGAATTTATAGCGTACAATACCGTTCTTCCGTTTGCTGGTCCCTTCATGTTTCATAGGAAGGGAACGATCATTCGGACAACAGGGAATCCCATTTTCATTTACTGAATAGTCATTGCCTTCCAATCCGGAACGGGAATTTAATGGGATGTAGGCCTTTTGAAAGTGAAGGCCATTGCCGTCAGCATCTCTGCCAAAGGTGTCTCCTGAAAGAAGCTCTTTATAAAGTTTCGCGGAGTCAAAGGCGGCATCTCCTAAAAAAGTATTTGGGTTGATGAGGGGATGTGCAGCAAACAGATCCTGTAAAGTAGGGATGAGTAGCCTGGCATCATGGACCGATTTATCTTCATCCGGGGAATCGGACTTCTTTTCAAGAATAATCTCAGGATGCTTTTCAAAAAAATCCTTGTTATAGAAGTCAATATGCCGGACAATGCCCAAACCATTTGTGACAATGCCAAATTTGTAGGCATAACAAAAATGCCCATCAATGAAAAGCTGTTTGATATCAGGATTTGCGGCGGCATGGGAAGGCATGGAACCGTAAGCAGCTTTGTAAGGGTCATAGTTCTTATCAAAATGCATGGCTTTTGCGTATGATTTTAGCTGTCTGATGATGCGGTTGGCATATTTGGGATTGTTTTCTGTAACCCAGGCCTCTATGCCAGAGGAATCAAAGATGGTCATAGCAGCTCTGGAAGAATCGATTGCCTGACAGATTGGTTCCGTAAGATCAACAAGGTGGTTGAAAACAGCCTGTAGATCTTCGAGAAAATCCTGCTTGAAACGGGTAATCTTAGAGGCATCCGGAACCTTGTCGAAACCACAGAATTCACGGAGATGCCGGGAATACTGAAGGAAAACAAGGAGCAGGGAATCAGTAGGGATTGAAAAAATACGCTGAATGATAAGTGCCCATAAAAAAGCATTCAAAGGGTATTTACGGGCCCTTCCCGTTGATGCATAGAAGTGCTTCCGGAAGGAAGCGGGAACAATTTCATCAAGGTCAATGTGCTGTTGTAAGAGAGACAGAAACTGAGGTTTGTCGGATTCATAAATTTCCTGACAATCTGAAAAAATATCTGCCAAAGAAAGCTGATTGTATGGTATCATATAGGTACAACTCCTTTCAGGTGGATATGGTTGATTTTTGTTTGGTCACTTAAATTTTACCACAAACCGGTGAGGAGTTGTTCTGTTTTATCAAAGAAAAAAGCCCGATTTTATGCGGGCTGTGGCGTTTCGCAAACGCCTAGTAATCTATTTCAACAAGGAGGTTTCCAATGGAAAAAGTGTTACTATATAATCTCGCAGATACCCCTATGGCCTTTCAGCTGAAAGTCATCCTCGCGTCAGAGAAAATACGCATCCGCTCCGTTACGCCGGAAGAGTACCGGCAGCCGATCGGCTATCTGGCCGGCCTTCCGGGTTTTTCCGGCAACGGCACCGTCTACGACGGGGAGGGATTTTCTGAACCGATGCTGGTTATGTGCGGTTTTACCGGCCGGCGTCTCGACCGTTTTCTCAGCAAGATGAAGGCCCGCCGGCTTCCCGCGATTCCGCTGAAGGCAGTCGTCACTTCCCAGAATCAGCACTGGGATTCCCTGAAGCTTTATGAAGAACTGAAAGCCGAACATGAAGCAATGCATTCCGGCAGCACTTCTGCGGAGCCGTAAAACACAGACGATCGCAGGATATCTCCTGAAACCGCAAACGTCCGCAAACTGGACTGGTTAAAAAATGCGAAATTGGCACTTTTCATTCATGCCACTCCTGCTATAATAGCATACAACGATAAGACCTCTGCTCTGCAGCAGCCGGCTTCCATGCAAAAATATACAGCAGAGGATTCTACTGAGTGAAGGAGTGACCTGTTATGAAAAATGAAAGAGTGTGGAAAATAGCAATGACAGGCGTATTTGCCGCCTTGTCTTACGTTGTGTTTACGTTTCTCCAGATTAAGATCTGGCTGCCGGGCGGAGACGCCACTTCAATCCATCTGGGCAATGCAGTCTGCGTCCTGGGTGCGTTGATCCTCGGCGGCGTCTGGGGAGGTGTCGGCGGTGCCATCGGAATGACCATCGGAGATCTGTTCGATCCGGTCTACGTGATTTACGCACCAAAGACATTCCTCTTAAAGCTCTGCATCGGCCTGATCACCGGTTTGATTGCCCATCGGATCGGTAAGATCAACGACAGTACTGACAGAAAACATGTCTTCAAGTGGACGCTGCTGGCATCCGCCGGCGGTCTGTTATTCAATGCGGTGATGGATCCGCTGGTCGGCTATTTTTATAAGCTGGTGATCATTGGAAAGCCGGCAGCCGAGGTGGCGCTGACCTGGAATGTGGCTTCCACCTCCATCAACGCGGTGCTCTCTGTGATCGTCTCGGTTGCGCTCTATACAGCGCTGCGCCCGGCGCTCCAGAAAGCAGGACTTTTCTTCCAACACAAACCTGCGCACGTATCATAAAGCGAAAAACTTCTGACCCGAACCGGTGAGCAGAAGGCCCGCGGCGGATTTCCTCCGTCTGCCGACCTCATGCCTGAATTGCCGGTTCGGGTCTTTTTCTCTTTCTTTCTGGGCGCAGGAATGGCCCGGACCCAATGATGCCACGGATTGCTCCGCATTTCATGCTCCCGCAATCCTAAAACATTCGAAATCCGCCCATTCGGGCTGCTTTCTCATGCTTTTTCATGCAAGCATGAAATTTATGACCTTTTGTCGCTTGTCTCATATAAAGATGTCGGGGTCAATAGGTATTTTGATCCCAATAATGCGGTGGATTGCTCTGCATTTCCTGCTCACGCAATCCTGAAAACATGAGAAATGTTACATAACTTGACCTGTAAACCCAGGTAT
>CALWBC010000384.1 GCA_944375755.1 uncultured Mediterraneibacter sp.
AGAGGCGGAGCATCCGGCCGATACATCTGCCGGGACCCGGATCACCCCGGAGGCGATCCAGTCCTACCTGGACGGACTTGCCGCGAAGGGCCGGGGCACCGGCACCGTTCAAAATTACACCAACAAGTTGCTGACGTTCTATGAGGAGCTGCCGGCGGACAAGCGGGTCACCCGCGGCGCGCTGGAGGACTGGCGCCGGACCCTGCTGGAGCGGGGCTATTCCCCCAATACGGTGAACACCTATCTGACGGCGGTCAACGGCCTGCTGGCCCACATGGACCGCAGAGACCTGCAGCTGGTGGACCGGCTGGAGCTCCAGCCCGAAGTCCAGCCGGAGCTGACCCGGGCGGAATACCTCCGCCTGCTGGGGGCGGCCAGAGCCCTGGACCGGGAGCGGACCTATCTGCTGGTGAAATTGTTTGTCCTCACCGGCCTGCGGGTGGGTGAAGTGCCCCACGTGACCGTGGCGGCCGTGGAAAGCGGCCGGATGAAGGCCGCCGGACCTGGCGGAAAAACTGGCTATCGTTCCATTCCCACCTGCCTGCGAGAGGAATTGCAGAACTATCTCCGGCGGACGGGAGTCTCCACGGGGCAGGTTTTTGTCACCAGAAACGGGCGGCCGATGCGGCGGACGCAGATCTCCATGGAGATCCGCGCGCTCAGCCAGACGGCACGGGTGGCGGAGGAGAAGTGCAATCCCCGCTGCCTGCGGAAGCTGTACCAGGCCACCCAGGCGGAGATCGACCGCAGCGTCCGGCTGCTGGCGGAGCAGGCCTGGGACCGGATGATGGAGGACGAACAGCTCACCGTCGGCTGGGATGCGGAGAAGGGGGTGAGGGCTGTTTGAAGAATGCACCCACGCCGTGGAGGTGTGGAAATATACTTTCATTACTTTCAAAAGATGAGGAGGAACACGGAAGATGAAGAAGATTTGGGCAATGCTCACCGCATTGGCGCTGGTGTGTGCCATGCTGCCAAGCGCGATGGCGGTGGAGCTAAGCAAGGAAGCGTCGGGCCTGACGAATAACAAGACCACGGTTACCCTGACTGTTGGCGCAAATGAGGAACATCCCGTCTCGGATGTGGTCTTTGTGCTCGACAAGTCAACCAGTGTTAATGTCAGAAACGCAGCGACCGCTATGTTAGATGAACTGTTAACCCGCGCTAACCCGGAGAAGAGTACCATCAACGTTGGCGTTGTCGTTTTTAATAGCAACGCTCGCAATGATGGCTATGTCATGGGATTAACGGAATTGACGGAAACCAGCCGGAATGAATTCAATACCATTCTTGGTAAAGAACTTTCTACCGGAACGAACATTGAGGCCGGCATCCGGGCGGGCATGGCGATGCTCGCTGGCGATACGACTACTGCCGATGAAAATAAACATTTGGTATTGGTGACCGATGGCGTGACCTATCTGTGGGGTACCGAGGCCCCCAAAACAACATACTCTGAATTGGCCAACAGTATTGCGACTGGCACTGACTATTTGAATACGGATTACCACTACCGCGATTCATCAGACTACAATGCGTATAGTAATGCAAAGAAGTGGATGACTGCCCATGGAGCCGAAATCGAGGCAGTTTTAGCTAATGGGTACGAAGTTGACTGTAAGTTTGATTCTGAAGAGAGAATTATCACAAATCTGAGCAAAAACAGCGGCACGAAGTATATTCCTGCCGGTGAAAACAACCCTTATACCGCGCTTGAGATTGCTACATACAAGGCTGGTCAGGCCTGGCAGGATGCCGCTGACGAAGGGTATAATTTGTACGCTTATGCGGATCAAAAATATACTGAGCAGTATCCTTGGGGGCCCAACTTTATCGGAGGCTTGGATACTATTGGCGGTGTTTCTGGAGCTGTTCCCGAGGATACCGACGGCATGTTCGACGGCGTGAAGAACTCCATCCTCTACGAAATCCAGAGCGGCACTGTGACCGACCCCATTGGGGAACATTACAACTTTGATGGTACGGAGACTGTAAACCTGACGGTTGGCAATGTCCCTGTAAGCCGCGATGATTCCGTTCCCGAGGGGTATGATATCAGCTTCGACGGAGGCAAGTATTTTGTAAAATACGACTCGGAAGACGGCCCCAAGGGAACGATCACTTGGGACATCAAAACCCCGGTGGAACAGGGTAAAGCCGTAGCGCTGTCCTATGGTCTGACCGTGGACCAGAGCAAGGTTCCCACCGACGGATACGTAGATGCCCCTACCAATGGTAAGACAACCTTGACCTATAAGCCCACGATCGGCGATGACACGACGAAAGAGTTTGATGTTCCCGAGTTTACTCTGGGCAAAAAGGAGAGCATCCCCACCCCCGATAAGGAGGCCAACGGCAATGAAAGCATCGGCGATGTAGCCCCTGGGCAGACGATTTCCTTCACGATCAAAACGTCTCTGCCTGAGACAATCGTTGGAACGGATGCCGATGAGCCTACCATGCTGATCTTCCGGGACACCATGACCGGCCTGGAACTGGTAGATGGAACAATGAAGCTGACCATCAACGACGTGACAATTAACCCGACATACTATGAAATTGAGGATGCGTCTACTACCGATCCGAAATACCTGAGAGAAGGAAACACCTTTGCAGTGGCGGTTAATTTGAGTGCGATTAATACAGATGGCAGCCTTGATGAGCTCCTGGGCGAGGAGGTTGTCGTGCTGTCCTATCAGGGTAAAGTTACCGCAGGCATGGGTTCGGAAGTGAACAATGAAGCCTGGGTCAATGACAGCAACAGCGATACGACTCCGGGCAAGGTCACCATTACCACCGGCGGCTCCGGTACGCTGATGTACACCATTGGCGGCGCGGTCCTGCTGGCCGCCGCGGGCGCTCTGTTCGTGGTGAACCGCCGAAAGACCGCGGGCTGAACAGCTCGGACAGGATTCCACGCTGAATGGCAAAACACTCTGCCCGCCTGCTGCGGTTTGGGCATTCCCGGAGGGCCTCTTTCTCTGTCAGGAGGAGACCGTCCCGGTGGATCAACTGCTTGATCGCCCTGCTGCTCCTGGCGGGAGGCGGACTGCTGCTGTATCCCTCTCTGTCAGACCTCTATTACAATTGGCGGGCCCAGAATGAAATCCACGCCTATTATGAGTATCTGGATGTGGACTGTGACGAGCTCTTTGCCCAGGCAGAGGCCTATAATCAGACCCTGCTGTCGAAAGAGGACCAATTTGTGCTGTCAGACGAGGAAGAGGAGTATATCTCCACCCTGTTGAACCCCATGGGCAACGGCATGATGGGGTACATCGAGATTCCCAAAATTGATGTGCGGCTGCCAATCTACCAGGGGACAGACGAAAGCGCGCTTCAGATGGGGGCAGGCTGGTGGCCAGCTACCAGCCTGCCCACCGGGGGCGAGAGCACTCACTGCGTCCTCACCGCCCACACAGGTTTGGTGAAGGCCAAGATGTTTACGGACATCGACCAGCTGGTGGAGGGAGACACCTTCACCCTGTCCATCCTGGACCGGACCCTCACCTATGAGGTGGACCAGATTCTGGTGGTGGAGCCCACAGACTGGGATGATCTGAAAGTCGTGGAGGGACAGGACTATGTGACCCTGTACACCTGCACGCCCTATGGAGTGAACAGCCACCGTCTGCTGGTGCGGGGGCACCGGGTGGAGACCCCGGAGGCAGAGCCGGAGCAGCCTGCGCCCCTGTGGCGCACTGTGGGACCGCTGCTTCTGGGGATGGCGCTGGCCGTGGCGGCTGTCCTGCTGATCTGGGCCATCCGCGCCTGGAGACAGCCTGGAAAACGGGTGGCGCATAAAGAGAAGAACGTGATAAAGCGAGGTGATTCATAGGATGTCGACCTATAAGAGGGGACGGGGCGTTTTCCGGCTGCTCTGCCTGCTGGTGTGCGCGCTGGCGCTGTCCAGCCAGGTTCTGGCGGCGGGAAGCGGCACCCTGACCCTGCGATACAGTTATGGGAATGCGAAGTTTCAGCTCTACTGTGTGGCGAATGCCTCTGGCAATTTTACCAGCGAATTTACAGACTGCGGCGTGACGCTTCCCGGCAGCGGAAGCAGCAACAGTGAGCTGCGGGCTGCGGCTCAGAATCTGGCCGCATATGTGAACCGGGAGAGTATTTCGGAAACTCAGAGCGGGAGAGTTTCAGGTGGCAGCGTATCCTTCTCCAACTTGGTAGAGGGGTGGTATCTGGTGACCGGCAGCTCTGCCACGCTGGGCAACCGGACCTACACGCCGATTCCCTTCCTGGTATATGTAGATGGAGAAGTATCAGCATATGTAAAGGGAGAGGACGTTACACCAACGCCTGGCCCCACACCTGACCCGGATCCCAATCCGGGTCCAAAGCCGGACCCCAATCCGGACGTGGAGCCCGACCCTGAGCCCACGCCCGATGTGCCGGATGTGCCTGACACACCTGACGTGCCCAACGAGCCGGAGGTGCCGGAGACGCCCAGTGATCCCAGCGTTCCCCAGACCAGTGACAGCAGTCTGACCGGCCTTTGGCTGGCCCTCTGCCTGCTGGCCCTGGGTGTTCTGTGCCTGCTAAAATTTACCCAGCCCAGAGAGGACCGGAAAACCCGCAGATAAACCATTTGAACCGACGGATGCCGGCGGGGGGAACCCCGCCGGCATCTTTTCAGAGAGGAGGACGCCCCTTGCGTGAAAAACCTGTGAAACGGGGTTCCGTCCGGCGGGTCCTGACCCTTCTGTCCGCAGGAGTGTTCCTGGTCTCCGCCGGACTGCTGGTTCGGGACCTGGCCCGCTCCGCCCGGGAGCGCCAGGCCAATGAGCAGCTGGCCCAGCTGGCCGCCGGGGAAGCCGACATCGCCGCCCCGCCTGCGGACGACGGCGGCGAGGAGAGCCCGCCGGAGCGGAACTATCTGCCCCTGGTGGAGCAGAACAGCGACATGGCCGCCTGGCTGCAAATCCCGGACACGGAGATCGACTACCCCGTGATGTACACGCCGGAGGACCCGGAGCACTATCTGCACCGGGCCTTTGACGGCAGCAACTCGGTCAGCGGCTGCCTGTTCGTGGGGGAGGGCTCCGCCCCGGATTCCAGCCATGTGATGATCTACGGCCACTGTATGCGCAACGGGACCATGTTCGGCTCCCTGGAGGACTACGCCGACCCGGCC
>CALWBC010000385.1 GCA_944375755.1 uncultured Mediterraneibacter sp.
AATATGAACGAATTTTGGATACGCATCGTCATTACCATATCCCGCAAAAAATAGGCCCATTTTATTATCAACTTCATTTTTCAATGACAAATTGAAATAATTACAAATGCTGTTCCACAGTTTCTCTTTTTGTTCGGGGAAATTGTTTAATTCCGGGATTACTATACCAAGGACTAAGTTGAAGTAATCAATATAAGAGATCTTAATATGCTCACTCACATCATAGTTTTGAATTTTTAATGAAGTATTTATTTTGATCTCCAACTCATTTAAGATATTTTCAATTTGTTCCTTTGCGTCATCTAACGAAACAACCGCTTTGATTTTATTTCCCCATTCATCCACCAAATCCTTTATTAAAGACTTGCAACAAATTTCTTCTGATGCATCAAATTTATAATAGGTATTATTCTGTTGAATATAATTTTGAAACGCTGAAAGAATTTCAAAATAGTCACTCAGTGGGTTCGATAAATCCAGAAAAGTTCTAAATTCTTTTAAAATTTGGTCAATTGAAGCGTTATGTATTCTTGTTTTACCATATGTAATAGCCCCATAAACATATTTTCTTGAAAGCGAGAAAACTTTATTCATAGAATTATAAAACATTTTGTTTCCAGTATATGTACCTGCACTATCGGCAGCTAAAGCAATTCCATTTTTGTTAATTATACAAACACCTACGCTCATTTTTTATTCTCCTTGTAATAGTATGATATGTTTAGTATATCACAGTAATAAAAAGGAGTCCATAAATATTAGTCTGCCATAAATCACCCGTGAACCACTTTTGAGAATTTTCCGTATAGATTGAAAAATCATGGAAACAGCTGCGGTGTTTGTTAGTTAGTTTCGATTTGAACAAAAATTAAAGGAAAAATATAGTAGATGATGGTATAGTGAATCAGTAAAAATGTATAAAATATTATTGTAAGTTTTTAACAGAAATGTGATGGATGAGATGCGGAATAAATAACGGAGGTGATGTTTGTGAAGGTGAAAAAACTACTTCTAAAAAATTTCATGCTTTTTGAAGATGCAAAAATAGATTGGTCTAAAAATATTAATATTATTTGTGGAGAAAATAATACTGGTAAAACAACTTTGCTAAAAGTGATGTATTCAGTTTTAAAACCGCTTGGGAAAGATTACCAGGAAGCAGCTGCAAAAGATATGGAAAAAAAGATATTTGTTAGTAAGTTACAGGGAGTTTTTCGCCCTGATAATATGAAGATTGGGCGGTTGGTAAGCAGAAAACATGGAAGCAATCGAACAGATTTTACAGTGATTTTAGATAAAGAAAGGGAGCTAAACATAGGATTTGGCAATCAACAGGAAAATCATGCAGATATAAAAACAAAGAATATGGATTCGATTGAAAAATATGATGTTATATATACCTACTAAAGAAATGATTTCTACTACAGAACATTTTGCAACTCTTTATAAAGAGTATCATATTGATTACGAAGAAATGTATTATGATTTGGCTAAGTTGTTGGATCGGCCATTGTCGAAGGGTGCCAATACTAATGAACAAAATGAAGTACTAAGAAGTTTTGAAGAGATAATGAAGGGACAAATTGTTCTGATAAATAAAAAGTTCTTTTTAAAGGTAAAAGGTGAAGGTGAATTTGAAATGGGATTGCTTTCTGACGGATATAGAAAATTATCAATGATAGTTTATTTGATTTTGTCAGGAAGTCTTAATAAAGATACGATACTTTTTTGGGATGAACCCGAAACAAATATGAATCCTAAAATGATTCGTCCGATTGTCTAGGCTTTAGTTGCGTTGGCAAAGATGGGTGTTCAGATTTTTGTGACAACACATAATTACTTTGTACAACAGGAATTTAATATGTTAGCAAGTAATAAAGTTTGATGATACTATGTTTTATAGAAAAAGTTTTAATGCCCTTCCGAAATCTAAAGGAGTAGATTTTATAACTGTTGCAGAGAATTCAATAGCTTTTATTGAAGTAAAAAATTGTACAGGCGCTGAGGGCGATTGTCGATGGCGGATTTTCCCTATAACTCCAAGAAAAACACAAGCCATACAAATGTGAATTTAGAAGGAAGAAATAGTCTTGATATAGAAGTGCCGCAAAAAGTGGCAATGACATTGGCGGCTTTATTAGGAGCTAGATCGTTTGAAGAAAGGAAAATTACAGTTGAGGAGTTGGAAGAGATACAAAAGTTTATTTTTTCTAAAAAGTTTACGGACAGCGAAAAAAAGAAACTCATAATTTTGTTTCTGGAAGGAGATTTTGGTGGACATACCAGAAGCAAGGAGATGATTATGTCTGCTTTACAAAAAAATATACAGACAAAGATGAAATGGCTGGACTGTAGAGTGTCAGTTGTTGGATTCGCATACATATAATGAGAAAATTTTTCGGATCATATAATAATCATACAACGCACTATGGATTTATGTATTGATGAGAAAGATAAAATATAAGAGGACAATAAATAAATGAGACCCCCACTCGATAATATCACCACGCTGCAAAAGCAGATCAATGATTTACAGTTAGAAAATCAAATATTGAAACACATTCTGCAGCGTTCTGGGATTTCTTACGTCCAGGAACTGAAACGTATGAGGGAATCCGGGGATGCTGAGGAGTATGATTCCAATCAGGGTGCCCGTATTATCCATCCAAAACAGATTACGGAGGAAATGGCGAATCTTTTTTACGCCAGGTTCTGGGGACGGCAGGATGTTTATGCTAAAAGAAGTGAAAAGAAAGGCACGGGAGAGGCGGGATATTATACGCAGTGCCATAATTTCTGGAAAGAGGTCTGCCCGAAAAAGCATCGTCAGAAAATGAACTGTAGGGATTGTCCGTATCAGGCATATAGACAATTGAAAAAAGAGGATATACTCGCTCATTTGCAGGGAAAATCTTATAATGGTTCCGATGTGATAGGAGTTTATCCGTTATTGAAGAATGGAACGTGTCGTTTTCTTGTATATGATTTTGACAATCATGATAAAGGAGCTGAAAAGCGGGATTTTGCCAATGTAGATGATGTATGGATAGAAGAAGTGGAGGCCATGCGGGCCATATGTGTTTTAAATGGAATAGATCCTTTGGTAGAACGCTCCCGATCCGGCAAGGGTGCGCATTTGTGGATTTTTTTTGACAGTCCGATTTCGGCGGTGCTGGCACGGAGATTCGGTTTTGCCCTATTGGAAAAAGGTGCGGAGCAGATAAATCTGAAGTCCTTTAAATATTATGACCGTATGTTACCGATGCAGGATTCTCTTCCGAAAGGCGGGCTGGGCAATTTGATTGCGCTTCCTTTACAGGGGAGAGCTCTTCGGGAAGGAAATAGTGCGTTTGTGGACAGCAGCTGGAATGCTTATCCGAATCAGTGGGAAGTGTTGTGGAGCAAGCCGCGGCTGTCCGCCGAATTTATGGAGGCAAAAATAAAAGAGTGGGAGATTTCGAATATTTATGAGGCATCTGACCAGAGATATGGGGGCTCTGATCACAGAGAAAATGCAGAAGAACGTGAGAAGCCATGGAGAAAAGAGGTCATTTTCAAACGTGAAAATGTGAACGGCAAAATGAGTATTACTCTTTCTAACGGTATTTACATAGACAACTTAAATTTGAAACCGGCGATTCAG
>CALWBC010000386.1 GCA_944375755.1 uncultured Mediterraneibacter sp.
CCCTGCGAAAACGGTACCGTGTGATCTTGTTCCCCATGGATAATCAGAAACGGCGGAGCATCCTTCGTCACCAGAGTCACCGGGCAGTACCGAAGCGCTTCCTCCTGGTTGCGCATAACATTTTTCCCCAGCAGCAAAGATTCCGGGGACGCAGCGCACTGTTCCTCCGATGCGTAAGGGAATCCCCGGAAGTCTGTCGGCGGATACCACGGGCAGGCCGCCTGCACACGGCTGGAGTATTCCAGATAATCTCCCACGTCATAGCACGGATCATTGGCCAGGGCCGCCATACAGGTGAGATGGCCTCCGGCCGACTCCCCCATCACGCCAAACTTTTCAGGATCGATCCGGTATCTGTCCGCATGCGCTCTCAGATAGCGGATCCCTGCCTTTACATCCTGAAGCTGAGCCGGGAATTTCGCCTCATTGCTTGTGCGGTACTGAACCGACGCCACGACAAATCCTTTTCTCGCCAGATCGGAAAGATACGCCAGATGTGCCGACTTGTCCATCGTCAGCCATGCACCCCCGCAGATCCATACAATACAGGGATACTTCTTTGTATTGTCCTCCGGATAGATCAGATCCATTTTCAGGTCCTGCCTCGTGTGACCGCACCAGGCGTCTACCTGGGCGAAGGCGACGTCCGTCGTCACAATATACTGGGGTTCTCTCGGTTCTACCTGAATTCTTTTCTTCAATGCTGATACCTCCATTTCCGGTAACCGTTCGGATCGCTGAACAGTTACCCTTTCTATTGCGTGAGATGTTTTAACAGTTGCAAAAAATCTACTCTTATTTTATCATATTGAGAGATTCTTTGGAATCAATTTCCATACCGTCTGAGCAATCTGAGTTACAGTTCAGCCAGGTCTGCGCATTTACTGCGCAGACCGTGTGAAAACATAGTGCCTGTGGGCATCCAGCCCATCGCGAAGCGATTCTCAATGGCTGGATGCCGTAACCGTTCAACCGGCTGAACGGTTACCATTACGACACTTACGATCGTTACGATCATTGACCGTATCATATTCTTCACAGGAGGTGATCTTTTGGAAAATATATTGATCATAGAAGACGACAGCGATATCAGCAATCTGATAGCAGAGGCGCTGAAAAAAGCCGGGTATTCCTGTACACAGGCGTTTTCAGGAACGGAAGGACTTCTTTATCTTGAAAAAGAATCCTATGCGCTCGTGATCCTTGACCTGATGCTGCCCGGCATGAGCGGCGAGAACGTTCTCTCAAAGCTTCGGGAAAAACAGCAGGTTCCGGTGATCGTCGTGTCCGCGAAGGACAGTCTCGACAGCAAGGTGGATCTGCTGACCTCCGGCGCCGACGATTATCTGACGAAGCCCTTTGAAGTGCAGGAACTTGTGGCCCGCGCAGGCGTCTGGATCCGCCGGTCTGCATCCGGCGCTCCTTCCGAACAGGAACAGACGCTCCGGTACAGAGACCTGGAATTAAACAGATCCTCTTTCACAGCCACCGTCTGCCGGAAACCCCTCTCCCTGACCCGACAGGAATTCCGGATTCTGGAACTTCTTCTCTCCCACCCCGACCGGGTATTTTCCAAGCAGGAAATTTACGACTATGCCTGGGAAGACATCTACCTCGGCGAGGACAAGACCATCAACGTGCACATCAGCAATATCCGGAAAAAGCTGAAAGCTGTGACTGAACAGGAATACATCGAAACCGTCTGGGGCATCGGCTTCCGGCTGGCCGGCCGGAAATAGCCCGAAACCGCATCCGCATCTTTACCATTTCTTTAACTTTGCTTTGCGTTTTTTTAGACATTGTCCGGTATGATTTTTTCAGAGACGGGGAAGATCCGAAACCGCATCCCCCGTTTTCAGTGCAAAGCAGGAGGAAAAACATTATGGAATATTTGCTTACTACCAGCGGCCTGACCAAACGGTACGGCAGGGCAAAGGCCGTGGACCATCTGAATCTTCATATCCGCCCCGGCGATATCTACGGCCTGATCGGCCGCAACGGCGCCGGAAAGACAACGCTGCTTCGGATGCTTTCCGGCCTTGCATCACCGACAGAAGGCGAGATTTCCCTGTTCGGCGAAACCGGCCGCGACGCGCGGCGGGCCATGTCGCGGATCGGCACACTCATCGAGAGCCCCGGCGTCTACCCGGGCATGACAGCGGCCGAGAATCTCAAATTAAAATGCATTGCGGTGGGAATCCGCCGGAAACATTATATCGAGGAACTCCTGGAACTCGTCGGTCTTGCCGATACCGGGAAAAAGAAAGTACGGAATTTTTCGGTCGGCATGAAACAGCGGCTGGGAATTGCCCTGGCTCTGGTCGGCGAACCGGATCTGATAATTCTCGACGAACCCATCAACGGTCTGGACCCTCAGGGAATCGCCCAGATGCGGGAAACCCTGGCATTGCTGAACCACGAAAAGGACATCACATTTATCATCTCCAGTCATATCCTGGAAGAGCTTTCCAAGCTGGCGACCAATTACGGGATCATTCACAGAGGAGTACTTCTGCAGGAATTGACCCACGAAGAACTCCTCGCCCGATGCAGCGAACGGATCGAACTCCACACCGACAATATCCGGCATACCTGCGTCGTTCTGGACCGGATGAACATACAAAACTATAAGGTCGTGGACGGCGACACCATTCAGATCTTTGAGCGGCTCGACAGCGGCGGAGAAATTACCATGCAGCTTGCCAAAGAAGGCATAAAGACCCTGGGAATTTCCGTCAAAAATGAGGCGCTGGAAGACTATTATCTGAATCTGACAGGAGGAAAGCAAAATGTTTAATCTGATAAAAATGGATCTCTATCGGCTGTTTCACTCCCTCTCCACCTGGGTCATGCTGCTGGCCATGGTGGGAGTCGCGTTTTTCTGCGTCGCAATGACCAACGATGATCTGACGGCAATGCAGAACGACCCTGCTTATATGGAGCAATCTCTCCAGATCGACAATGATACACCCCACGCCGGAATCATCATGGAAACAGATCCCGCCTGGATCAACGGCGAGATTCCTGCGGAGGATCTGATCGTTCTGCTGATCAACAGTGCGATTCTGCTGCTCTGCATCACTGTTTTTGTCTCCATCTTCGTTCACGCAGAACAGAAAAACGGATATATCAAAAACATCGCCGGACAGCTTCCCTTCCGCGGACTGCTGGCCGTCTCCCGTCTGATCTCTATCGCCGTGGGGATTTTTCTGATCTTTGTAGTATATCTGGCAGCCACCTTTGCAGCCGCTTATCTGTTCTGGGGCGACCAGCTTGTGGCAGATTCCATCACCACATTGTGGAAAATCCTCGGTACACAGTACCTGCTTCACCTGGCGTTCGGCAGTCTGGTCATGCTTCTGTGCATCGCAGCAAGAAACAATATCGTCAGCCTCTGTGTCGGAATTCTGATGGCATGCGGAATTATGAATTTTGTCTATACCGGTATCAGCCAGGTCATCCACGCAGCCGGATGGAAAACTTTTGAACTGGGTAAATATATGCTGGAGACCAACGTCTATCAGATCAGCGGAAGTACCTCCACAGAAACTTTTCTGCGCGCGCTGATATCCGGCGGCGTCTTCCTCGTCCTCACAGTGATCGGATCCGCGTGGATCATGCAGAAAAGAGATATAAGGTAAGGTGATAAACTATGATATTCTGGACGGCGGCCGCTGCAGCTGCGGCACTCGTTCTTCTGATTGTTCTTTTTCTCTACCGGCGGCAGGTCAGACGGCTCTGCCGCCAGATGGAGTTTCTGAAAAAGCATAAAACCAATTTGCGGCTGACCTCCGAACTTCCGTTTTCAGAACTGAATCTTCTGATCGACGAAGTCAATGAGCTCCTTGACCAGACACGGGAGACACAGCGGAACGCCCGCAGCAGCGAGGAAAGTCTGAAAGAGACGATCACCAATCTCTCCCACGACATCCGCACACCGCTGACTTCCCTGGACGGATATTTTCAACTTCTCGTTCAGAGCAATTCCGACGAAGAGCGGCAGCACTATCTGTCCGTCATCCGCAGCCGGATCACCAGCCTGAAAGAGATCCTGGAGGAGCTTTTCACCTACACCAGACTCCAAAACGATTCCTGGGAACTGCCATTGGAAAAAGCTGACTTTGGGAAATGCACGTTTGACACGGTCTTTTCCTTCTATGACGATTTCAGGAAAAAGGGCGTGGAGCCGGAGATTCGATTCTGCGAGGAACGCATTTATGTGATGGGAAACGAGGAAGCCATCCGCAGGACCCTGCAGAATATCATCCGGAACGCACTGGTTCACGGAAAACAGAGGATCCTGCTTACCATGGAAAAACAGGACGCTTCCGTCATCTTTACCTGCCGCAATGACGTAGAAAAACCTGAGCAGATCGATGTCACTCAGGTTTTTCAGCGGTTTTATAAAACGGACTCCGCCAGGACAAACACCTCCACCGGTCTCGGACTGTCCATCGCCAAAGGTCTTGTGGAACGAATGAACGGAGAGATCCGGGCGGCGCTGACCGACGGAATGTTCGAGATCACAGTGACAATGAAATGCATCTGACCACACGCCGCCGGCACACACCCGCCGTACACTTCACGCCAGTTTTATGATATCAATACAAAAATCCGCTCCCCGGCAAAAGCCATATTGCCTTTGCCGGGGAGTTTCTGTTCTGAAGCAATATTAAAATCCTCATCTGTACTGAGATCTTGCAAGCTTTCTTCCGACATGAAGCCCCACTTCATTATAAGCCTCCTGCCGGTAATGAAATCTGTCCTTCATTTCATGAAGATACGGTTCAAAGCTGGCCGCAAGCACCACTTCTTTTCTGTCCAGGCACAGCCTGAGCTGCGCGTCACGGATCACACGGTAATATTGATCCTTCTCTTCGCCGGCCACTTCCCCGCCGTCACCCGCAGGCGCGGGATCATTATAATGTCCGATCTGGACAAGAAAACACTTTCCTATTCCATGCTCCAGAAATCCCTGAATAATCTTCTCCGTGCGTCTGATATATTCCTCTGCCGGAACCATATGATCCGCGTCCGTCTCTCCCTGACACCAGATAAGAAACCTTCTGTCGACAGAAATCTCTCTGCTTTTCAGAAACTCCATCGTCCGATCCACCCTGTCCAGCGCGTCTTCCAACAGAACGTTCAGCCACTGTTCTGTCGAACTTCCTCCCCGGGAGGCCGACACTGCCACTGTCTTCCGTCCGGTCCTGCGGTAGTATTCCCCGACCGCAGCCGACACCATACTGCCGGTTCTCTTCGTCCCGCCATCCCGCCGGTCATCCAGGGCGCCTTCTCTGTCCTCCCCCAGTCCAAACGGCTCGACAATCGGAACCAGCTCTCCCGGTCTGCTGATACATTTATATTCCCATCCTGCCTCCACAGGACACCGGACCGCATCTGCCGCCTCTCCCCGGCCGGACATATTCGACTGCCCGGCGAAGACCATCAGATCCACACAGTTTTTCTCTTTCCATCCCCGTTCCATAACTTCCTCCGTTCGTATCATGCACTCTTTCTATCTGTTATCTCAGCCGCCGGAATCCCCTGCGGCTCTGTTGACATCCTCTTTTCTCCATCATACATGATATTTTGCTGTATGGAAAGCCTGAAGTATATTAAAAAACCGGACTATTGTAAAAATTCCACAACAGTCCGGCTTTTTCAAAATCATTCACACTATACAGCTTTACAGGAACCACGTTTTACAAGATTGGATTTTAAAACCACATGCGAAGTCTTTCCGCCATCCAGCATCTCCATCACCGCCTCTACGATCTGTTGCGCCATTAACTGTACCGGCTGGGCAATCGTGTCAAGGGCCGGATGATAGTATTCTGCCACTTCGATTCCATCAAATCCCACGATTGATATGTCATCAGGAATTTTTCTCCCGGAAGACAAAACTGCTTTTGCCGCTCCGATTGCCATAATATCCGCCATTGTGACTACAGCGGTCATATCCGGATTTCTTTCCATCAGATACTTCATCATATTAAATCCAAACTTATAACCCGAATCAAATGTATCTTTCGGCGAGGACACCAAAAATGGATCAAAAGGAATTCCGTTCCTCTCCAAAGCCATTTTATATCCTTCAAATCGTAACTTGTTGGGCGTGATCGCTTCCTCATAATTATTATAAATACACCCGATTCTTTTGTGTCCTAACCCGATCAGATATTCAACAGCCGAAGCCATCTCTTCCTTGTCATTGATCAGAACACTGGAATATAAATTTTCATCTACTGTGTCTGCTGCTTTCACTGTAGCCAGTACACACGGGATGCCAAGACTGATAAAATCCGCATCCTCATACCCGAAACATCCCCCCATCAGCACCAGCGCACATGGATTTCCACTCAACACTTTTTGTTTCGCCAGCGCCATCTCATCTTCATATCCGTCAATATTCTGAATATCCAGAGAATATCCTCTGAGCATGATCTGATTTTGAATGATCTTGATCATCTCCTGGAAAAAGGGATTAACGATACTCTTGGCCAGTAATAAAATAGTTTTCGAATGTACCATTTTCAGATTTCTGGCATTATTATTTGGAACATACTTCAGTTCTTTGGCTGCCGCTATCACTTTTTCTCTTGTCTCTTTGCTTGCGGAGCCGCTGCTGTTCAACACGCGAGATACCGTAGATATCCCCACCCCGGATAACTGAGCAATATCCTTTATAGTTGCTCCCATTTTTACCACACACCCTCCATAGATTGACATATTTCCTTTATTATCCTATTTTTTCCTCCGGGAGGTCAAGTACTTTTTCATTTCTATACAGCGACTCTCAGGAATTTTTGTCTATAATTGTGACAGGCCTGCACAGCAGATGGCAGACCTGTCCGAAGGATCACAATATACTGGTATTATTCAGCGGAAGAGGAGGACGAGGATGTCGCATCTGCACTTTCCGTATTAGCTGCATTTTCTTCCAGGAAGGTTTGATATTGGCTATTCACTTCTTCCAGAGCTTTGTCAATACCTGCCGCCTCAAGCTGAGAACGATACTGTTCCACAGCCTCTTCCGGATCCTGTGTTGTTTTTCCAAGAAGGATCTGTAATCCAAGAGAAGCATCCACATTTGCGATTGCAGACAGTTCAGCGGATACATTTGTGCTGTCAAAACTGAATCCTACATATGGATTGTCGATCGCCACTTCTTTCCATTCGTCATTCAACGTATAACGGCGCGGATCCTCTGTCGCCATAGGAAGATTCAATTCATCGGTTCTTAACGCCCAACCTGCAAATCCGGCTGCATCTTTCTCAGCATCATAGCCTTCCGGCTGTACGACGGTACCGTCTACGATTTCATACTGTCTTCCTTCGATTCCATACTGGAACAAATCATAACATCTCTCATCCGTCATGAGTTTTTCGATCATCATCAGACATCTTTCCGGATATTTGGAGTTTTTGCTGATAACAGTACAGTTCTCGCATCCCATTTTACGAATAATCTTACCATTCTCTTCCGGGAAGCAATAAAATTCTGTCTCTACACCCGGTAATTTTTCCTGCTGCGTTCCATATGATCCTGTCCAGTCAGGCTGATGTGAAATATAGGAAGCAGACAGTCCATTGTAGAAGTTATCTTTATCATCCTGAGATGCGGAGAGAACATCTTTAGACCAGTAACCTTTATCTGACCATTCTTTCATTCTCTTGGCAAAATCTACAAACTCATCGGTGAAAGCCGGGTGAAAGATTTCTGACGGATCTTCCACACTTCCCGCCAGATAAGGCCCGGTCGTCGGAAGTCCCGGAGCATCGATCCAGTCAGAAGTCAGTGCAATAAACATACGATACATATCCATTCCAAGGTTTGAATTTCCGTTCAGCGGAGTCCAGCCATCTTCCAGTGCAGCGTCCATATAAGCTTCCATATCGTCAATGGAAGAAATGGATGTGATACCGTATTTCTCCATTAAGTCATCACGGCTGACAAATCCATAGGCAGTAAACTCACTGTAAGTACTCGGCACACCATAAATCTGTCCTCCTACTTTCATACTGTCCCATGCCTCAGAATCCAGTTTTTCTTTCAAAGTCGGCGCATAAGTATCCAGCATATCCGTAATATCTACAAGAACATCCTGCCGTGCCAGAGATTGATAGGTAACTGCAGCCGTAGAAGATGAGTACGCCATATCAAAGCTTTCTCCCGATGCCCACAGCAGAGGATACTTGGTAGAGGTATCACTGTAATCGATATACTTGATTTCCAGAGTTGCGTTAATATCCTCTTTTAAGATCTTATTCAATTCGTCCAGTACGTCCTGGTTCGCCACGCCTTCGGAACCATACAGATACATTGTAAGGTTTACCTCTTCTGATGTGTCAACAGGCCCGCTCTCTGTTGAGGATGTTCCGCTGGCAGATGACGTACTGTTATTGCTCTGTCCGCATCCGGACAGAGTCCCGATTGCCAATGTTGCCGCCAGCAAAGATGCTACTAATTTTTTTCTCATTGCTCCATTCCTCCTTATGGTGAAATTGATATTATATTTTCATCCGTCTCTCAGCATCTGCCGAAGACAGCTATGAACTCAAATCTCCAATTTGTTTTTTCTTCTTGCCTGTTTCAGCCCTTTACCGCACCGATCGTCAGACCGCTGACAAAATACTTCTGTACAAACGGATAGACAAGAATGATCGGTCCCGTAGCAACCACCGCAGTCGCCATTTTAATGGATTCCGATGGAAGGTCCGCTGTAGAAATCGTTGCTCCCTGCTGAATCAGAAGCTGGATATCCGCCTGGCTCACCATCTGCTGCAGAAAATACTGCAGCGGATATTTCGCAGTTGATTCAATGTACAGCATCGCATTATACCATTCATTCCAGTAACCAAGGACCAGAAACAACCCGATCGTCGCCAATGACGGCTTGGCCAGCGGCATAAAGATCTGCCAGTAAATCCGGAAATCACCTGCTCCGTCAATAGCAGCAGACTCATAAAGAGAATCCGGAATCGCTTTCATAAAGTTTCTCATCAGGAAAATAGACCACGGACTCATCAGCGCAGGGAGTATCATGGACCAGACGCTGTTTTTTAATCCAAGTCCGTTTACCATCCAGATATAAGTCGGAATCAGTCCGCCGCTGAACAGGGTGGTAAAATAAATGAAAAACGATATCTGGTTTCTATATTTAAAGTCCTGCCGGCAAAGCACATAACCCGCCATGGACATCAGAAACAGTCCCAGACAAGTTCCTACAATCGCAATAAAAATCGTAACCTTATAAGCGTTCAGTAATTTTGCCGGATGTTGAAACAGAAATTCATATGCACTGACGCTCCACTCTTTCGGAAGCAGTTTATATCCTTCTGCAAGAATTTCCTGTTCATTCATAAACGACGAGGTTACCATCAGCAAAAACGGGAAAAGGCAGACAACTGCGAACAACGCTACAATAATATAGCAGATGATCTTCAATGTAATCTCTTCTCTGCTGATTATTCTGTTTTTCCTTGCTATACTTCGAGACATTCTGACACCTCCTAAAACAATGCACTGTCTGGTTCAACCCGCTTTACAATCGCATTAACCGCCAGAACAAAGACCAGGCCAAATATTGACTGATAAAATCCAACTGCCGCACCCTGCGAAAAGTTATATTGACCTACCAGGCTTCGGAAAACATATGTATCAATGATATCCGTCTCCGGATAGAGCACGGAGTTTGTTCCGATCAGGTTATAAAACAGATCAAAAGAACCTTTTAAAATACCGCCAAGGCCAAACAGGATCAGCAGGATCACGGTCGGCTTCAGAAGCGGCAGCGTTAAATATCGGATCTTCTGAAACGGTGATGCACCATCCAAAGCGGCTGCCTCATAGATCTCTCTGTCCAGACCTGTGATCGTCGCCAGATAGACGATCATTCCATATCCGGTTCCCGACCAGATTTTAAACATTACGATAATGTACTTCCATATTCCGGTGTCTGAGTAAAAATCATGTTTTTCCAGTCCAAAGCTGGTCAGAAGAGAATTGATAAATCCATGATCGTAACTGAACAGATTGTATGCGAAGTATCCTACAATAACCATGGAAATAAAATACGGTAACAGAATTACCGACTGGGAGATTTTCTTAAACCAACGGTTGCCAATCTCTGAGATCATAATTGCGAGAATTACCTGGACGATATTTCCCAATACCAGAAATGCCAGATTATACAGCAGCGTATTCTTTGTAATTCTCCATAAATCTCCGTTTCTGATCAAAAATTCAAAATTTTTGAAACCCACAAAATTACTGCCGAAAATTCCCTTACTCATATTGTAGTCAACAAAAGCAACATACGCTCCCGGCATGGGAATGTAACAGAAAATAATGAAAAACAGAATCGTGGGCGCGATCATCAGAAAAAGAACTCTTTTCCGAACAAGCTCCCGCCTGAAGTTCTTCAAATGAACATGAGGTTTGACCATTACCCGTTCCTCCTTATACACATTTTGATTTCTTTGGGATTTGTCTCCTTGTTTTATAAAAGATTGATATTCTTCTTTATTTTTCATCGTGCTTTTCCGCATCTTAACATATAGAAACGTTTCCATTCATTTTCCAATGCTGTTTATGCACACATATTACCCCTCATTACATTATTTGTCAAGGGTGTTTTTCGTCTTTTTGCACTATTTTCCCATTTTTGTTTTCATTTTTTCCGTTAATTGTTTCACGACACTTTGTTTTATTATTGACTTTTTTATCTCCGACAGCTATAATCTTTTTGGATATTCTTTATTTTCCTTATATTTTCCTCGTTTTTAGAGAAACGTTTCCAAAAGCTAGAAAGGAGAACATTTCATTTATGAAAAAACCCAATTGTTTCATTACATTAGGAAATGAAGAAATGAATTATTGTTTCCTCCCGTCCGGGGACATTTACACATTTCACGGAGGAAAAACCCTGCTCAATCAATTCCGGGGCAATCTGAAAGACGGTTCCGTCAACAACATCTGGCTTCGTCTTTTCCAGGACGAAAAAACACTTATCTACCCTCTGCTCGGAATCCGCTCTTCCAGTAACCTTTCTGTTACCGACCATGCACTGCGCTTTACCGGACAGATTGAAGATATTTCTTATACCGTAACCTTTACTTTTTCAGGACACGCCTGGTTCTGGGAGGTAACTCTGCGCGGAAACGCGCAGGCTTATGACCTGATCTACGGGCAGGACATCGGTCTCGCCTTTGAGAGCGCTATTTATACAAACGAACTGTATAATTCCCAATATCTCGACCATGCCGTTTTCGAGAGCAGCAAAGGCTCCGTCATCTGCACCCGCCAGAATATGGCCTGTGACGATACATACCCATATCTTCAGCAGGGACTTCTCAAAAACAAAGCTGTCAGCTATTCCACGGATGGACTGCAGTTTTTTGGTTTGACAACGAAAGAAGGGAAATTGCCCAAAGCATGTCTGGAAGGACTTGAAAACCGCAAACTCCAATATGAATTCGCTTACTCGGCATTACAGACAGAAAAACATGCCTTGTCTGGAGAGGACACCACGGTGTTCTACACACTTTTTCACTCAAATCATCCGGACGCCGTACAGAAGATTGAATATCAGGAAGAACTGCAGGCAGAGTGGAAAAATTGCTGTGCTTTTCTTTCTGTAGTCGATGCTCCATTTACAGCTTGCGATAATTTGAAAGTTAAAGCCGCTTTTGGCGCTCCGATCTGTTCTGACTCCATTTCTTTGAAAGAACTGGAAAAGTTCTATCCGGATCGTATTCTGGAAGAGTATTCGGATCATATTCTTCTTTCATTCTTTACACCGGATCATGCTCATGTCGTAACAAAAGAAAAAGAGCAAAAGACAGAGCGGCCCCATGGCACTATCATCATCACACCGCCAGATACCGAAAAGTCAAACAGCCGTCTGGTTTCTTCCACGCAGTATATGTACGGTATCTTTAACAGCCATGTAGTCATCGGAAACACAGACATGCACAAATTTCTCTCCACTCCCAGAGGTTTTCTGAATCTGCTGACAAACAGCGGCCAACGTTTATATGTATTTCTCAATAACCAATGGCATTTACTCACTTTACCGGCTTTATTTGAAATGGGAATGAATTACTCACGATGGTATTACAAGTTTAACAATGACGTTCTCAGAGTCACTTCCTACACCCATACGGAATCACCCGAGATCACCCTGGAAGCGGAAAGCCTGGGCAAAATCCCCTATGATTTTCTTCTGACCCAGCAGCTGGTAATGGGAACACATGAATATTCTCATGATATTGAATACACCAAAATTGAAGACGGCCTTCGTTTTACCCTGAACAGTCCTGAATATCCCGGTCTTCATTATGATCTCGTAGCCCCGGACCAGAATTTTACAATATCTGACGACAGGATTTTCTTTACAGATGATCGACCCTTTGACGAAACTTTTTTAACCCTGGCATTTCATTGCCAGGAAAAGCTTCTGATCACAATCCTCGCATCCCTGGATGGTTCAACAACCGCTTCGGACAGACAGGATTTTGAGACAGAAAAATCAAAGGGCATCCTTTATTATCAGGAAATGACCCGGCACTTTCATCTGGAAAATTGTCCCGAAAAGCAGCATGAACGTATCCTGAACGAAACAGTCTGGTGGTATACCCATAACGCATTGATTCACTATGCAATGCCCCACGGTCTGGAACAGCCTGGCGGAGCAGCCTGGGGAACACGCGACGTCTGCCAGGGTCCTGCAGAATTCTTCCTTTCCACACAGCACTATTCTCTGGCAAGAAATGCTTTGCTGAATATTTTTGCCCATCAGGATATTCACACCAGTGAATGGCCTCAATGGTTTATGTTTGACCGCTACCACATGAATCCCGGAGAGTGTCACGGAGATATTATTTTCTGGCCTCTGAAATATATCGCAGACTATCTCCAGTCTACGGGAGACAATTCGATCTTAAACGAAAACGTGCCTTACGAAAACGCTCCGGATCAAATGGAATCTCTTACGGATCATATCCGCCGCTGCGTTGATGTGGTCGAAGAACAACGCATGATCAAAGATACCGGGTTGATCACTTACGCAGGCGGAGACTGGGACGACACACTGCAGCCCGCAAAGGAAGAAATGAAGAAAAACCTGGTGAGCGCCTGGACAGTCGCCCTTGCGTGCCAGACATTTTCCTCACTGTCCCTTGCTCTGGCCGACTCGGAGCCGACACTGTCCGACCGGCTGGAAAAAGATGCTCAGAAGATCCGAAGCGGTTTCTCCGAACACTTGATACACAACGGCGTCATTGCCGGTTTTCTGGATTGCTCCGGTTCCGGACATTTTCTTCTGCATCCGTCAGACACGGAGACCGGTATCCATTACCGTCTGCTCCCTCTGACCAGAAGCATTATCGCCGGGATCGTTTCAAAAGAGCAGGCAGAACAAAACAGGGAACTTATCCTGGATCACCTGCGTTTTCCCGATGGGGTACGTCTGATGGATCGCCCCGCACGTTATGACGGAGGAGTCAGCCATCTCTTCAAACGCGCAGAACAGGCAGCAAACGTAGGACGTGAGATCAGTCTTCAATACACCCATGCGCATATTCGTTTTCTGGAAGCAATGGCGGCTCTCGGGGACGCTGAACACGCATGGTACGGCCTTTTTACGATCAATCCGATTCATCTTCAGGACACAGTTCCCAATGCCCGCCTGCGCCAGAGCAACATGTATTTCAGTTCTTCCGACGGTGCTTTTCCGGACCGGTATGAGTATGCCCGCAGCTTCGACACTCTGCGTACCGGAGAAACCGAAGTAAAAGGAGGATGGAGACTATACTCCAGCGGACCCGGTATCTATCTGCATCAGTTGATTGGAAACATTCTGGGAATTCGCTTCTGTGCAAAGGGCCTCATTATCGATCCGGTACTTCCGGCAACCCTGGACGGAACAACCCTGACCTATGACTGTTTCGGAAAAACATTGCACTTCTGTTACCATTTTACGGACACAGATACACTGTCCGTAACATCTGACGGCAATCTTTTGGATACACAGCCGGCAGAAAACACTTACCACACTCCCGGAGTTCTGATCACAAAAGATGTGCTGAATTCCTGCGGCGAAGCATTGCACCTCTACCTTCCCAAAAAAGGCTAAAGCCCCAAAAAAGGAGCAGATATCTCAAAACATTTGAAATATCTGCTCTTTTTATGTCATTTTTTCCATTCCATGCAAACGCAAACCGGATAGTGATCAGAAAGCCAGACGCCATTCTCCCTGTCAACCCATTTTTCCACTGATATACATTTTAATGCACTTTTCTTATAAGGCGTTTCATCATCCGCAGGATTGGAAAGGTAAATGTAATCAATCTGCATCGGCGTTTCTTCCGCGAGAAATCCATGAAACGTAATCCCGATTCCTTGCGTAATGTTTTTATAATCCGGCCGTTCCTCCAAAACCTTCATCTCATCCGTCCCCGGCTCAGCATTGAGATCACCGGCCAGGATCACTGGGATGCCGGGAAATATTCTGGTTTCATCCATTTTCTGCAGAATCTGTTTCAGTCCAAGCTTCCTGGCTTCTGCCCCCAAATGATCCAGATGAATATTCACAATTCGAAAAGCCTTCCCGTTTTCCATATCCTGCAGTACCATTTCCGTACAAGCTCTGGGGCAGTCAGACTGCATGGAATATCGGCTCCCCGGCTCCCGGCAATCTGGCGAAAGCCAAAAGGTTTCCATGGCGATCAGATTCATCCTGTCTTTTCGAAAAGCAATGGTCATCTGTTCATTATCAAGTTCTTTGCTTCTTCCGCAGCCGGCTACATAGTAATCTGTCAGATTTTCTTTCAGCCATACCGCCACATGCGGGACGACCTCCTGAAAGCATATAATATCCGGACGCTCTGATTCTATCTTCTTCTTAATTAACGGACGGCGCATTTCAAATCGGTTTTCTCCATCCTGCCCATAATCACATCGAATATTAAAGGTCACTACTTTTATCATCACGTTTCCATCCCCTTATTCACTATACAAACTTTACGCATACCTCACGTCCTGGTCTTTCCGAAAAATACAGTATCGTATCCCCGTCCATCTTTCGAATCTCGCAATCTATTCCCGGCAACACCTCACGCCCGCTCGAGAGCACGATCATATCTTTCGGCTGGCTGCACCGGAACGTGATGCTGCTTTCATCCATCTCCACGATCTCCGCTGTAGACTTTTTAACCATTGCAGCAGGCGTCTTCACACCCAAAGGAAGAATAAGGGACATTTTATCAGTCAGCACAAAATCCTCAAATACAGTTTCTCCACTGACAGCAACCGTTATTTTCTTTTCCACACAGTCCAGGTTCATCAGATAAAGCAGCTTCTGCCCGTCCGGCGATTCTGTCTGCGCCGCATAAATCCCCTGTCGATAATAATCTATTTTGAGATGTGGTTGAATACCGAGCTTTTCAAAAACTCTGCCCCAGAACTGCATCTGAGAAGGATAATCGCCGGTAACCGCGCAAATGATCCCTTTGCCTATGTGTCTGATCATACCGCACATTTTCCCACTGCCATACAATTCAAGAATAGCATCCTGATCCTTTCGGAATGCCTGTACATAATCTCCACACTGCATCGGGGCAATCCCCTGCATCTCATTGCACGCTTGCATAGAAGGATAGTAAACAGGGCCTGTGTGTTTCACATAATACGTTTCCTGCAAATTCATAAGATTCTTTAAAACGGTGCAGGTTCTTCCTTCCATATCATACTCCGGCACTTCACCATACAGAAGGATTTTTCCTCCACTCTGTGCAAAATCCGCCAGCTTTTTCTGCACGTCCGCCGCCATATATCTGGCCGACAGCACAACCAGAATTTTATCCTGCGGAATTTCTTCATTCTGAATATCCAGACCGCCAAAGCTGATATGATGACCCAGAAGCGCTCTGACAATATTGTCTATCTGACCCTCGCAGCGCAGCCTTTTCAGGTTTTCATATATTTCTGCTGTTCTGTTTGACTTCGGATACTGTGCCTCCGTCAAAAAATAATCCGGAATAAATGCCAGGCTCACCGGATCCAGCACCTGTCTGGAAGAAGCGATCAGCTTATTCAGCGCATGAATAGTTTTTGCGGTATCAGCAATATACCGGAAAGAATAATTGCGGGTTCCATCCGGCTGTACCGGAGCATTAAATCCATGAAGCTCACTGGTAAAGGCCATTCTTCCATTTCCATCCTCTTCCGGGTACCGCAGGAAATAATTTTCACCGCCGCTGAACACATAAAAACTGAGCATACGGGCGTTCTGAGAAAGGCACATCAACATTTTATGAGAAGTCGCACTTGGGTGAAACCTCATGCCATTCAGAGAACAATACGGAGCGTCACTGCATTCAAATTCAATCGAAGTCAAAGGATTTCCTTTTTTATTCATCGCATCTGTCCACGCGTTAATCACATATAAATCCTGATATTTCCCCTCCGTAGGTTCCCCCAGGTATACATCTGTGCCGCTGATCAAGCCATCCCCCTGATTGTAAGCTTCATAAAGCTGACTGATCCCTAACGGAAAATCAAAAATTCTCGATGAGCCCGTGCCATGAATATTGATAAAAAACGGAGTATCACGGACGCCGAATTCCTCAGCATACGATTTTAATTCTCTCACATACTGCGCATAATATTTCCGCATAAACTTTCCAAAATCCAGATGGAATTCCACTGCGTAGGATTCTTCCGGCGAACGCATCGCCGCGAATCTTTCAGATCTTTCTCTCGTCCAGAACGGATATCTTTGTTCTAACTCCTGCTGTTCATAATGTTCCGCAAGGTACTGTTCCAACATTTCTAGCACATGATCATTCAGCAACGGATGATTTGTCACCCAGTTCAACATACCGATCTCATTGTCCAGCTGTATTCCTATGATGTTTCCTCCATTACACTGAAGCCGCGGAACGATGATTTCCATGACTTTTTCATACCACTTTCTGCACTCCTGTAAATATCCCGGATTCAGATAGTCAATATTATTACAAGGTCTCTGTTCTCCATCAAACCCCACCGGAACCGCATCCGGATGTTTTTTTGCCACCCAATACGGAATTCCTTCTTTCTTCATCTCCGCCATAATATACGGGCCGGGCCGAACAAAAAAGTACAGTCCGTTTTCTTTACAAAGATCGATGAAAGCCCCCAAATCCAACGTGTCCTCAAAGCAGTAGTCTCCTTCCTTCTCTTCATGAAGGATCCAGGGCACATAGGAAGAAATACAATTCAACCCCATCTCCTTTGCCTCGTCAATCAGATGCTGCCAATTCTCCTTCGGCTGGCGGAAATAATGCATTTCTCCCGATAAGATAAAAACCGGCGTTTCATCAATAAAAATCTGCCCATCACGAAAGGCTACCATATTTACTACCTCCTTTATTTTGATCGGTATTTTTATACACTTTTTATATGAAAACGTTTCCTTTTTAATTTTTCATCTATTTTATGCCCACAATCTAGCATATTAAGTTCCTGTTGTCAATACTTTTATTGTGGATATTATCCATGTTTAAGCTGATTTTCAGAAATTAATTGAAATATTTTTTATTCACTCATTGACAAACGCGTTTTTTGTTCATATAATCTTCTTAAATTTCAATGTATTTTATCATTTTTATGAAAACGTTTCCATTTAATTCTAACAGCTATTTTGCTATCTATATGTATTGGAGGAACTTATTTATGGACAATAGCAAAATCGAAGAACTGATTAACAACATGACAATCGAAGAAAAATTGGCTCAGATGACGCAGCTTTCTCCTGTTTTTTTTGGAGTGGAACCTGATATCGATCTCACCGGACCGATGGAAGAACTGAACATCTCCCCGGCAGATCTTCCCAATATTGGAAGTACTCTGAATTATTTTGGTGCGGAAAAACTGATCCATCTTCAAAAAGAATACACAGAAAAAAATCCACACCATATCCCTCTGCTCTTTATGGCGGATGTCATCCACGGATACAAAACCATATTTCCAATTCCTTTGGCGATGAGCTGCAGTTTTAACCCGGAAAATTATAAAAATGCATCTGCTGTCGCTGCCTCCGAAAGTTCTGCTTCCGGAATTCACCTGACCTTCTCCCCAATGTCGGATCTTGTTCGCGATCCCCGCTGGGGCAGGGTTATGGAATCCCCAGGGGAAGATCCCTATTTAAACTGTATTATGACAGAGGCGGCAGTACAGGGCTTTCAGGGAGACGATCCGAAACAGAAGGGAAAAATCGCTTCCTGCATAAAACATTTTGCCGGTTATGGCGCCTCGGAAGGAGGCAGAGATTATAACTGGGTAGAACTTTCAGAAAACACACTAAGACAGTTTTACCTTCCTTCCTATAAAGCAGCGCTGGACGCAGGTGCCAAAATGGTCATGACATCTTTCAATGTTATCAACGGGGTTCCTTCCAGTGCTAACAAAAAACTGTTTCAGGATATTCTCCGAAACGAATGGAAATTTAACGGTTGCACCATCTCTGATTTCGCCGCAGTCGATGAGACGATCATCAATGGTCTATCCGCCAATTCTGAAGAAGCCGCTAAAAATTCTATTGAAGCAGGCGTTGATATCGAAATGATGTCCACCCATTACATAAACTGCGGAAAGCAGTTGGTAGAAGACGGAAAATTATCCATGGAGTTGATCGACCGTGCCGTCAGAAATATCCTAAACCTCAAAAATGATCTTGGTCTCTTTGAAAATCCTTTCAAAGATGCAGATCCGGAGGAAGAAAAAAGACTCCATCTCTGCAAACATCACAGAGAACTTGCCCGTCAAGCTGCCCGCCAGTCGGCAGTCCTCCTGAAAAACAATGGCCTGCTCCCTTTAAAGCCGGGAACAAAAATCGGTATTGCCGGCCCTTTTGCTGACTCTACAGATACTTCCGGAGGCTGGGCGCTGGCCGCAGACAGAAACACTAGTTCTCTGTCCTTGGCTCTGCAGGAAAGAGGATTCTCTGTTGTAACCGCCATGTCTGGTCCCCTCGGTTCTATGGAGGATCAGATATTCGACATCGAAGACCAGACACCGCAAGCCGAAAAAGCATTTGCAGACTGCGACCTCATTCTTGCCGCAGTCGGAGAAAATCCCCGTGACACCGGGGAAGCATGCAGCCGGGCATACCTGCGCCTTTCTCCAAATCAGGAAAAATTGATCCGGAAAATGAAAGAAGCCGGAAAACCGGTAGTCACTGTCGTCTTCAGCGGAAGGCCGTTAGAGCTGAAACCAATCCTCCCCTACACAGATGCATTGCTTCAAGCCTGGTTCCTGGGCACAGAATCTGCATCCGGACTGACCGATATCCTGTCAGGAGACTACAACCCCTCCGGTCGATTGGCAATGAGCTTCCCCCAGACCGTAGGGCAGATCCCTGTATACTATAATCATTACCGCACGGGCAGGCCATATTACGGGCAGAAAGATCACTATGTCTCCAAATATTTGGACTGTCCAAATGAACCACTGTTTCCATTCGGTTACGGTTTAAGCTATAGCCACGTAGAATATTCCGATTTTTCGGTTCGCTGTGAGGAAGGCAATGTCTCTGCTGAAATCACAGTGACAAACAATTCCTCTGTCAGCACCCTGGAAACGGTACAACTCTATATCCATGACTGTGTAGCCAGTGTCGTTCGACCGGTTAAAGAGTTAAAAGGCTTTCAGCAGGAGGAATTAAAGCCGGGAGAAAAAAAGACCGTCCGCTTTAAGATCACGAAAGACATGCTTAAGTTCTATAATCAAAAACTGGAATATGTTTTTGAACCCGGGGAATTCGAAATTATGATCGGGAAGAATTCACAAGATGTCAACACCAAACGAATTTGGATTAACTAAATATCAGGAGGGTTTGCCATGAAGTTTTTAATGTTGGATTTAGACACTTTGCGGCCGGATCATCTGGGCTGCTACGGATATTATCGCCATACATCACCCAATTTGGACGCCATAGCATCCGATGGTATGCGTTTTGATAACTATCATTGCTCAGACGCTCCCTGCCTCCCCTCAAGGGCCTCCCTTGTAACAGGATCCTTTGGCATTCACAATGGAGCCATTAATCACGGTGATACCACCGCAGATTTGCGGATTTTTGGAGAAGGCAGAGATTTTCACGATTCAGTATTGGAAAATAACCTGTTTTTCCTGTTCCGACGTGCAGGTTTTTATACTGCAACAATCAGCAGCTTTGCCGAACGTCATTCTTCTTATTGGTTTAACGCCGGATTTCATGAAGTAATAAACTGCGGGGAACGGGGAGACGAAACCGCCGATGAGGTTCTTTCGCTTACAATGAAATGGTTGGAAAGCAATAAGGAACGAGATAACTGGTTTCTTCATATCAATATGTGGGACCCGCACACCCCTTACAGAGCCCCGGCGGAAATGGGAAATCCCTTTGCCGACAGCCCCATGCCGGAATGGATCACACCAGAGGTCTTTGAAAAGCACAAAAAACATGTGGGCCCTCACAGTGTCAATGAATTGGGCATGTACTGGGATACCTCACCTGTTGGTTATCCTCGGCAAGCCGGGAAAGCCAGCACAATAAAAGAACTGAAAGATGTCATTGACAACTATGACTGTGACATTCTATATATGGACAGCAGAATTGGAAAAATCATTGATTATTTAAAGCAGAATGATTTTTACGACGATTGCGCTATCATCGTCACATCAGACCACGGAGAGAATATGGGCGAATTGGGAATTTATTCCGAACATGGTACGGCCGACGAAATCACAACACGAATTCCTATGATCATCAAATGGCCCGGCATGCGGACAGGAGTCGACAAGGGATTACATTATAGTCTAGATCTGCTCCCTACACTCGCGGAAATCTTCGGGCTTCCTTCCTACCAATATTGGGATGGCAAAAGTTATGCGCCGACTCTTTTGAAAGGAGCAGACTGCGGAAGAGAGTACCTGGTAGTTTCACAGGGTTCCCATGTATGCCAGCGTTCTGTAAGGTTTGATCATTATATTTATATTCATACTTATCACGACGGATATCATCTTTTCCCCAGAGAAATGTTGTTCGACCTGCAAAACGATTACCATGAACAATATAACCTGGCAGACACGCATCCGGAGCTCTGTGAAAAAGCATGCCGTTATCTGGTCAACTGGCTGCATGATATGATGATGACCTCCCGCACAGACTCTGATCCTATGTGGACAGTCATCCGGGAGGGCGGGCCTTACCATGCCAAAGGAAATCTTCCTCAATATTGTGAACGTCTGGAGAAAACAGGCCGCAAAGCAGGCGCAGAAAAACTCCGCAAAATCCATCCTGAAGAGTTCAGACATTAAAGTGTAATTGGAAATTCATTTCTGCAGTTTACAGATATGTTCTAAAAGCGAACAGGAGAAATTAAAGTATGCCGCCAGTGAATATCTTAGTAAAACCTGCATCCGGGTTGTGCAATATGCACTGCAGGTACTGTTTCTATGCAGATGAAATGAGAAATCGAGAGCAAGCTTCCTATGGTATCATGTCAGAAGAAGCAGCAGAAACAGTTATAAGAAAAACCCTTTCCTATGCTAAAGGCACATGCTCCATTGCTTTTCAGGGTGGGGAACCCACCCTGGCAGGCCTAGACTTTTACCGCAGATGGCTGGAATTAGAAAAAAAATACAATGTAAACAACGTTCAAATCTCTCACGCGCTTCAGACAAACGGGCTTCTGCTGGACAAAGAATGGTGTCTCTTTCTTAAAAAGAACAAATTTCTTACCGGCTTATCTGTCGACGGCATCAGATCAACCCACGATATCTATCGGCAGGATGCCAATGGAAAAGATACCTATTTCCGCACATTACACGCCGCTGAACTGTTAAAAAATACAGGCGCAGAATTTAATATTTTAACTGTCGTAAACAAAAAAACCGCAGCCAAGATCCACAAAATCTATGAATACTACAAAAAGAAAGGATTTTTATGGCAGCAGTACATTGCCTGCCTCGACCCCCTACAGACAAAGCAAGGCGCGCAGGAATATTCCCTTTCTCCCCAGACTTACGGGCAGTTTTTGATCGATTTATTCCATCTATGGTATTTGGACTTTAAGCAAGGAAAGCATCCCTTCATCCGACAATTTGAAAACTATATCAGCATCCTCATGGGAAGACGTCCTGAATCCTGCGAACAGCACGGCGTTTGTACCTTTCAAAATGTTATAGAAGCAGATGGAAGTATATATCCTTGTGATTTTTATATGCTTGACAAATACAGAGTCGGAAACCTGATGGAAGATGAATTTGAACAAATCAAAGAGCGAGCAGCCAAAAGCGATTTCATAGCACAGTCATTTGACCATACAGAGGAATGTCAGCACTGTCAATATTTTTTCCTGTGCAGAGGAGGCTGCCGCAGACATCGCGATCAACCTGGAACCGTACAGGGCCAAAACTATTTTTGTGAATCATACCGCATGTTTTTTCAGGAATGTCTTTCTTCCATGAAAGAAATTGCTTTTCTGTGCAGTTACCGCTGATATCTCTTAACTAAAAAGCTTACATATCTATAACCATCATGCAGATACCAGTAAAAATGCAGGCATATTCCCGGCAGCAGAAACTCTTCGGGCAAATCCGGCCCGAAGGGTTTTTTATTTACATCCGCTAAACTATACCATACTCACATATCGCAAATATCCAAAAACATCTGTTACCAAGTCCCCCACATTTTACATACGAAAGCTTGAGAAGTGCATAAAAATTCGCTATAATCAGGAATGTGAAATTTATAACTACTGATTCTATAGAAACTATCAGGGAGAGAAAAGTTTGGAGGCAGCCTTCCAAATTTACCTTGATGGCGCAACAAATGTGTCAGAAGGAGGAAAGAATGAAAATTGTATTGGAACACCTGACCAAAAAATTTCCCGGCCGCGGGAAAAAGAACCCCGGCGACGTCACCGCAGTGAACGATTTCACCTGCGAGATCCCCGACGGCGAACTGGTCGGTCTGCTGGGACCCTCCGGCTGCGGAAAGAGCACCACATTAAATATGATCTGCGGCCTGGAGACTCCCACAGACGGAAAGATCCTCTTTGGCGACGAGGACGTGACAAAGCTTTCCCCGGAACTGCGGGGCGTCGGCATGGTCTTTCAGAACTATGCCCTCTATCCTCATCTCAATGTCCGCCAGAACATCCAGTTCCCACTGGAAAATCTCCGAGGCAAAGACCGGCTCCCAAAGGCTGAGATGGAAAAACGTGTCTCCGAGACCGCCCATCTCGTACAGATCGAAGATCTGATGGACCGCAAGCCGCGGGAACTGTCCGGAGGCCAGCAGCAGCGTGTGGCGATCGCCCGCGCCCTCGTAAAATTCCCCCGGGTTCTCCTTCTGGACGAACCTCTGTCCAATCTGGACGCCCGTCTGCGCCTCCAGACCAGGGAAGAAATCCGTAAAATTCAGAAGAAGACAGGCATCACCACCGTCTTCGTCACCCACGATCAGGACGAAGCCATGAGCATCTGCGACCGGATCGCCGTCATGCAGAACGGTGTCCTGATGCAGCAGGGCAGACCCCAGGAAGTCTATGACGATCCGTCCAGTCTTTTTGTTGCAAAATTTCTCGGAACTCCGCCGATCAATGTTTTTCAGGGAACTGTTCGCGGCGGAAAGCTCTTCATTGGCAATCAGGCCGTACTGCCGGTTCCGGGAATCAAAGACCGGGAAGTGTGGGCAGCCATCCGCCCGGAAGGCTTTGTCCTGCAGGCCGACGGTCCTCTCGCCTGTCATCTGGAGCGGGTGGAAGTCATGGGCAGAGACGTCAGTGTCATCTCCTCCCACAATGCCTGCACCAGCCAGACGCTGCGTTCCATCATCAGCGCGGAATCCCGCGCAGAGATTGATATGTCTTCCGCAGAAGTGCGTTTCTCCCTGAAACCGGGAAAGGTCTTTCTCTTTGAAAAAGAAACGGAAAACCGTCTCCGTTTTGAGCGCAGTTGAAAAATGCGGACTCTGTTTAAGACAAGCATTGCCGCTTACCAGCAGTTTCAGGAAAGGAGAATCCTTTAATTATGAAAAGAAACAACGGAAAAGCCTGGCTTTATCTTCTGCCGGCGCTCCTTTTTCTTATTGTTTTCATGGTCTATCCGCTGATCGACGTTTTTATCTACTCCTTCGAGGAAGGCTTTAACTTCGCCTCCCAGACGTATTTCGGCACAGGCCTGTATAATTTTTCTTATGTACTGCACGATCCCTATTTTCTTCAGGCTGTGCAGAACACATTCCTCCTGGTGATCATCACCGTACCCGTCTCCACAGGACTGGCGCTGCTGATCTCCGTGGGGCTGAGTTCCATCAAACCTCTGAGGGAGCTTTACCAGACCGTATATTTCCTGCCCTATGTGACCAACACACTGGCGGTCGGCCTGGTCTTCATGATCCTGTTCCAGAAGACAGAATACACCGACGGCCTGGTCAACCTGGTGATCGAATTGTTCGGCGGAAACGCCGTGGATTTTATCGACGGACCTTACTGGGCGAAAATGTTCGTCCTCTGTTTTTACACGATCTGGGTGGTCATGCCCTTTAAGATCCTCGTGCTCACCAGCGCCCTCGCTTCGGTCAACCAGGATTACTACAAGGCGGCCAGAGTGGACGGAACGCCGAAGCTTCGGGTTTTTACCAGGATCACGCTTCCGATGATCTCCCCGATGATCTTCTACCTTGTGATCACCGGATTTATCGGAGCCTTCAAGGCATACAGCGATGCGGTGGCTCTGTTCGGAACCGACCTGAATGCCGCCGGCATGAATACCATCGTAGGATATGTATACGATATGCTTTACGGCGACAGCGGCGGATATCCGTCCTACGCTTCCGCCGCAGCGATCCTTCTGTTTGCGATCGTCCTGACCGTTACCTGCATCAACCTTCTGGTCAGCAGAAAAAAAGTGGCAATATAATGACCGCAGCGATTGCAGTATGAGATTCAGACAAACGATTTAAAGTGAGGTAATCCAATGGAACAACAACTTGACTTTGAAAAAATGCAGAGGAAAACGAACCGGCGCGGCCACGTGCAGAAAATTGTGGTTTATCTTTTTCTGAGCGTCTGGGCGCTGATCGTTCTGTTTCCTTTTTACTGGATGATCCTGACGTCGGTGAAAAGCTATGGATCCTACAATGCAGAACATGTTCCGTCCTTTTTCACCCTGTCACCCACACTCCAGAATTATGTGGATGCGTTTACCACCGTACCGTTGCTGGGATATCTTCTGAACACCCTGATCTTCACCATAGGGACAACAGCGATCATGATCGTGGTCAGCACGCTGGCCGCCTATGCGTTCGCCCGGCTGGAATTCCGGGGAAAGAACCTTCTGTTCACACTGTTCCTGTCCCTGATGATGATCCCCAGCGAGCTGGTAGTGATCACAAATTTCGTGACGGTCACAAATCTGGACATGCGCAACACCTTTGCCGGCCTGATCCTTCCCTCCGTCACCTCTGTCTTTTATATTTATCTGTTAAAAGAAAATTTCGAGCAGGTGCCGGATGAACTGTACCGCGCCGCAAAGGTGGACGGGACTTCCGATCTGAAATACCTGTGGAAGGTAATGATCCCCATCTGCCGGCCGACCATCGTGACCGTCATCATTCTAAAGATCATCGAGTGTTGGAACTCTTACGTATGGCCGCGGCTGATCACCGACGATCCTTCCTATTATCTTGTCTCCAACGGGATCCAGGAAATCCGGGAGAACGGATTCGGTCGGGAGAATATTCCGGCAATGATGGCCGCTGTGGTCGTGATCTCCGTTCCGCTGATCATTCTGTTTCTTGTATTCCGCAGAAAGATCATGGCGGGAGTCTCAAGAGGAGGATTGAAAGGATGAAAAAATTGAGAAAAGTACTGGCTATCCTGTTCGCCGCCGTGCTGTGTCTGCCGATCCTGTCCGGCTGTCACGGCAGGCAGGAACAGGCCGCATTTACCGTCCCGGAGGAATTCGACACTTCCAGAGATTACGAGATCACCTTTTGGGCGAAAAACGACACCAACAAAATACAGACGGAGATCTACCGCCAGGCGATCGAGGGATTTCAGGAACTCTACCCGAATATCACCGTGAACCTGCGGCTTTACACGGACTACGGCGATATCTACAACGACGTCATCACCAATATTTCCACCAACACGACGCCCAACGTCTGCATCACCTATCCGGACCACATCGCCACCTATCTCACCGGAGACAACGTCGTGGTTCCTCTCGATGAGCTGATGGAAAATGACCGGTACGGCCTGAGCGGAAGCGATCTGCTCTTCGACGGACCGAAAGAATCCGAGATCGTTCCCCAGTTTCTGGAGGAATGCATGATCGGAAACCATTATTATGCGCTTCCCTACATGCGTTCCACCGAAGCCTGCTATATCAACAAAACCTATGTGGAAGAGTTAGGCTATACACTTCCGGACACGCTGACCTGGGATTTTATCTGGGAAGTCTCCGAGGCCGCCACACAGAAAAATGCGGACGGCACGTATATGCTCAACGGCCAGGAAGTCATGATCCCTTTTATTTATAAATCCACGGACAACATGATGATCCAGATGCTGCGCCAGCTTGACGCCGGTTATTCCACAAACAGCGGAGAGGTCCAGATCTTTAACGATACTACGGAGAATATCCTCTATACCATCGCCGACCATGCGGCGACCGGCGCATTTTCCACTTTTAAGATTTCCGGCTATCCCGCGAACTTTCTGAACGCAGGACAGTGTGTCTTTGCCATCGACTCCACCGCCGGAGCGACCTGGATGGGATGCGACGCCCCACTGGTGGATATCTCACAGGACGCGATCACGCAATTTGAGACGGAAGTCATGCCGATCCCTCAGTATGACCCGGAAAATCCGAAAATGATCTCCCAGGGACCGTCTCTTTGCATCTTCAACAAAGAAGATCCGCAGGAAGTCCTGGCTTCCTGGCTGTTCACACAATATCTGCTGACCAACCAGGTGCAGATCGCTTACTCTGAAACCGAGGGATATGTTCCTGTAACCCTTGCCGCTCAGGAATCCGATGAATATCAGGACTATCTCTCCCGAGCCGGCGAGGACAACAACACCTACTACGACGTCAAGATCAAAGCAGCAGAGATCCTTCTGGAGCATGCGGACGATACCTTCGTGACGCCTGTATTCAACGGATCCGCTTCCCTTCGAAACGCTGCCGGCGAACTGATCGAGGATGTTACAAAGTCTGTCCGGCGAAACGAAACCGTCGATCAGGCGTATATGGAGAACCTGTACATCAATGTCACTTCGCTCTATCACCTGGACGAAAACAGCGCCCTGTCCGGCCAGCCGGCAGATCTCGGTCCGCTTCCGGTAACGGCAAAGATCCTTCTCGGCGCTCTGGTCGGAGTCTGGATCCTGATTCTGCTTTATCTTGCCGTTTCAAAGCTTCGGAAATAACATTGTATCCGGATGGATCGCGGCAGTTCCGTCAGCGGACTGCCGCGATCCATCTGATAAAAAATCAAAAAAGAAAGTAAAAAGAGCGTAAAAAGAATTGATTTTTTCCGCCAGTGGATTATAATTAATTTGTTATAAAATTATCATGAGATGCCAGGGTCAAAACGTCATGCATTTCATACTTGCATGCAGAAGCATGACTTTAAAACCCGAAAAAATATCATTTGGCCTCAACATCATCATGAAAAGGTAATGAGAGGAGAATCATTATGAAAAGAAAAGTATTATCTATGATGCTCGCCGTATCCATGATAGCTGCCCTGAGCGGATGTGCCGGCGGCAGCGGAAGCACTTCCGGAAGCAACACCTCCGACGCGTCTTCCGTATCTGCATCTTCTGCATCCGATACGACCGCTGACTCCGCATCCGCTTCTGTCAGCGCAGAAAGCGAAGCGGCAGATTCCGCTGACGTCATGACTTACGACGAGTACATGACTGCCGATCTGGACACAGAAGTGACGATCCAGGCCTACGTTCAGGCAAAACAGTCCTGGTGGGAAGATGAAGGCCAGGGAAAAGCTACCGTTTACGCCCAGGATAAGAACGGCGCTTACTTCCTGTACGACATGGCATGCGCAGAGGAAGATTACGATCTGCTGACCCAGGGTACGAAAATCCAGGTAACCGGCTACAAATCCGAATGGTCCGGAGAAGTGGAAATCATCGACGGATCTTTCGAGATCATCGAGGGTGACGAATACATCGCACCGCCTCTCGATGTGACCAATATGCTGGGAACCGATGACCTGATCAACTACCAGAACCAGTTTGTAGAGTTCAAGGGTCTGACTGTTGAGCCAGCAAATCCGGACAGCGGAGATACCACCACTGCATTCCTGTACAACTATGACGGCTCCGGAAGCGAAGGCGACGACCTGTACTTCAACGCTTCTTACAACGGACAGACATATACCTTCGTCATCGAGTCTTACCTGTGTGACAGTTCCACAGAAGTTTACTCTGCAGTAAAGAACCTGCAGGTTGGACAGACCATCGATATGGAAGGATTCCTGTACTGGTATGAAGGCGTGAACCCGCACATCACTTCCGTTACTGTAGTAGAATAATCAAAAACCTCCGGACGGTTCGGACCTGTATATAATACACTTCACCGAAACCATCCGGAGGTTTTTTGACTATATAGCATTTCTCTTATTCCCGGCCGGGAACGGTTTTATTCGAAAGGACGGATCTTTCCCTGCTGGATCATGCATATATTATGTACAATCTCATCTATGTTTTTTGTATCCTCTGACGTCCATCCATGCAGGATTCCGAGCAACGCACTCTCTTCATCCTTCTGAGCGAGACATTGCTCCATAAGGATCTCCAGATCATTTTCCAGCATCCACCGGAGCATCTCCGGAATCCCTTCAAAATGGTAGTAAAAGGTCTGGCGCGTAATATGGC